>JAILIJ010000056.1 GCA_024695315.1 Bacteroidaceae bacterium | reverse complement strand
TATTTTGCAATCATACGAAGACATGTGGCTCCACAATCCATTGCATCATGTTGTACATAATGAGGAAAATTGTGTATCATTTTTTTCCTAATTTATATATTAGATGAAACATTGCATATCTCGGAGTACTCATATCCCATTTATATGTATATCCTTCGGCAGAAATGTTCCAAACGCTATTGTTAATCTCGTTAAAAATATCTACTGCAGAAAACTTCAAAGTAAGCTTATCGTGTAAAAACGAGCGAACTAAAGATAGGTTGCATATTAAACTATTATCGTTAATCATAGACGATTCACTGCTATGCATATGATGCATCTTTGCATCTGCCGATAAATGTGCTTTTAATGGAAGTGTCCAGTCAAGAGTGAATCCATAATCTAGAAAATAATTGTTGACTTTTTCTAATTTGGCACCTCTGACATGCTCGTATGTCAGATGTAATGAAGGTGTTATTCTGAACAAATCGTTCAATCGATATGGAAAGCTTAGACTTTCTGAATATATATCAGATCGCATCTCTTTAGCACAACTTTCGATGTTACTTGTTTCAGAATCGAGGCCATAATATATAATGTTTGAATGTTTATAATCTAACACATTCTCTAATCTAAGTTTCCTTGAATTTGTCAGATCAAAATTAATGCTATGTTGTAAAAGCGAATACCAATTCCCATTTACATTTACATCCTGAATAGTATACGTACCAGTAGCTTGATTATATGTAAATGTAGGTGTTATCTTGTTAGATGTTATTCCACCTTCGATAAACAAGCCAGTCATTAGATTTTTAGCTGTCCATCCTTTTGTTGCATGGATATTAAGTTTGTATAAGTGAGAGTTTTTAATTTTTTTATTGCCAATTTTTATTCTTGTAGGATTGTACATATCTTTATATCCTATGAGATTATCCATGTCTGCCATAGTTGTATTTGTATTGGCTATAACATGAAAATATGATTTAGTATCTTTATGGTTCACTACATATTTGATTTCAGCATCGCAATAAGACGAATAACGATGTACCAAAGTATCCACAGCATTTCTCCTATATCGTTCTCTTTCATGCGCAATAGACAATGGTATGTTGCATGCCCAAAAAGAATAGCCATCCGTATATGGTATTTCGTAATAAAACCTGACTCTCGCATTATGTGTCTTCATTAAATGATTAGTGTAGACAGTATTATCTTCATCCAACAATGAGCTATAATTGTCCGGGCGTAATCCGATTTGCGGGTACAGTTCCTGCCATGCCAAGTCTTTTTCAAAACGATAAGCATCTCTATCTGTAATTTGGGATTTTTGGTTATAGTCATAGCCCATGGTTATTTTAAAACCACTTCGAAATCTCATTTCATATTCCATTTTACTAGACAAATCAATCTCTTTATAATCATTTGGATCGTACCTGTTTCTATAATCGCTATTGTTGATATTGCCGAGAAAGAAATGAGAATAGTTATCTGTTTTTGTCTTGTCAGCATGTACTGACATTTCCGAATAAATAATGTCTCCCCAAGGACATTTGTAAATCAAGCCATTACAAGTCCATAAAAACTGTGTTTGGACATCGGATTTAGTATTATCTTGTGACATATTGTCCATTAGGTTTTGGTATGATGAATTAATGTTAAGAAGAGTATCTGTGTTTAATTGACAAAGAGTATCATTGCCCATTAATGAGTTGAATCTGACACTTTTATCATTGCTGTTTTTTTCTTGTTTTTTTATATCTACCTGTATACCGGAATAAAAGAACAAAGATTTTTCTGTACTTGTATTAAAGACATTGTATGCACTGATGAAATTACTTTTATTACGTTGCCAACATTCCCCTATTGAATATACATCATAATCGGGAAATAAAAACTTTGATGATGTTACGCTTTCATTTATTTTATCAACAATATTAACACTTAATTCCAATTTGTTTTCCCAACAGTTATCTTCTCCATTGTTCATTATTTCGAAATTAAAGTTCTTGCTCTTTTTAAGCCCATCTTTTGATGAATTGTTAGACCAATCACCATCACTTGTTGTGCTATTATTATTGACATTGTTCATGTTTGCAAATGAAGTAATACGCATCTTATCAGAAAGACTTAATCCAAACAGACGAGTCATCCACCTGTCATTTGTTCCAAGTGCACCTTCTACATTTCCCACAAAACTGTTTGAATATTTCTTTTTCAACACTACATCCATGACATAGTCTTTGCTACTATTGTCATCTAAGAATTCACCGAGTCTTGTCTGTTTGTCGTAAACTTTTATATTTTTTACAGTATAGTAAGGCAAATTTTTTAATATCAGCTCATTTTTCCCCTTAAAAAAATCCTTGCCATTAAGTGTGAGAAAGTCAATCTTTCTTCCATTGACAATAATCTCGCCATTTTTTTTAAGCTCAACACCTGGTAATTGTTTAATTATATCCTCAAGCATAGATCCTTCGGGAATATTAAATGCATCAGCATTATACACCAGAGTGTCTCCTTTCCATACAAACTGCACCTTAGACGCTTTGACGACAACATCATCCAACGTTTTGTCATAACTTACATTCTTGTGTATATAAATATTAGGTAGATTGAAATATGTATTTCGCGAAAGACCTTTCACTTCATATTTAAGATATTCGTCATCAAATCCTTCTGCAGAAGCTTTGACAATATATTTTCTCCTTACTGCAGGAACATAAAAAGAATAACCATCTTCATTTTTTGTTTGTGTAGAGTCAATGACTACGCTGTCTTCGTTCATGAGAATAACTGAAATATCAGACAAACTTATCCTCCTGAAAGAATCCATCACTTGTCCGAATAAATATATTCCCTTATCTTTTTTTTTCGAGTTTTGCGCTTCTACTATTTGCGCACAAAAAATCAACGAAAAGATAAAAATGTATAATGTTTTCATATTAAATTAAAATATAAAGTAGTAATGTTAATTGATCAATTAGCAAAATTAAATAGTTAGTAGAATATATAAAAAGTTGTATATATCGAAGATTTTTAGTAGCTTAGAGTACTCAACCGTTTAGGTATACAATCTCGTTATGTAAAACTTGTTCACAAATTACGTCAAATTTCTATAGATATGCAAGGAATTCTCCGAAAATTTAGTCACGGAGGCTGAAATTGTTAGCCGTCCGGCTCCTGTGCCTCGTCTCTCTGATTTGGCGTTGATTAAACAAGTAAGATTTGTTAGCATTTTTAGTCGTAGGCTGTGATGAGAGGCACTTAATGCCGGATAATTCTTTCATTTGAGCGCAATATTTATTGTAAAGTTAAGCAGGAATAGGTCTATTATTCTGGAAGAATTTACCGAATCACGCCGTGATTTTAAGAATTGTTTCGCAATAGTCATAGAATTGCCCTGTAGGAATGAAGAAATTCTTCCGCAATTATGAATAAAATGTTCTGCATGAATGTGCGCTAAAGAGCCAAAGTTTTAGCGAACATAATATAAAAGAAGAAATAAGACTTTGTCATTTTTTTGCACATTTCGTTTTTGCAAATAAATAACGCTAATTAAATGTAGAAAAAACCTCTTGTTCAGTTCCCCCCCCAAAAAACAAAATGTTTAATGTCTAGCGAAATATGGGGCAATATGTCAGTTCGTGCACCCTTCGTATTACCTTCGTTTCACCTTCGTGTGTCCTTCGTAATTATTTCGTGTCTCCTCAACTAACAAAAAGAAAGTGGATTTTCGAAGCTCTGCTGACAAATTGATAAAATTAACTGA
>JAILIJ010000054.1 GCA_024695315.1 Bacteroidaceae bacterium | reverse complement strand
ATTCGCGTTCAGCCAAAAGCCTCGGAAACTTATTGGAAATAACGTAACATGAATAATATGTGATAGGGCGTTCGGTATATGGATGCCTTAACTCTTGTTATTAGCAATGCATTCACGCAATAGGCGTGGTGTATTCTTATTTAGGAGTTGAGGTTTCCATTCCGAGGCTGCCTCATAGCTGAACGCAATAAGAGCATCACGCCCTTATTGTGTCTTGGCGTGATTGATAGTTGGGTGCAAATGAATAAACTATCGATCATGGCTAACAAAAATCTAAACTCGGCAAAGGTGGCAAAGAAGGATGAGTTCTATACGCAAATGCCAGATATAGAACGTGAACTTCAACACTATTGGGAACACTTCCGTGGAAAAACAATTCTATGCAATTGTGATGACCCATACGAAAGTAACTTCTTCAAGTACTTTGCACTTCGCTTCAATCAACTTGGATTGAAGAAACTAATTTGTACATGTTATAATGGTTCACCTGTTCAAGGCAATGAATTGGTTTTCCGTTTTGCTCCGTATGATGATGAGCCTGAACAGAAGATTGCTCATAAACTTGTTATTACTGAAGTACCAGATGCAAATGGTGATGGTGCAGTCGATTTGTCCGATGTACGTTATCTTTTGGAAAATGATAAGAATGTTCTTTCTACTCTTCAAACTGGTGATTTTCGTTCGCCTGAGTGTATAGAATTGTTGAAAGAGGCTGATATTGTCGTTACAAACCCTCCATTCTCATTGATTCGAGAATATATTGCTCAGTTAATACAATACGATAAGAAGTTTGTGATATTGGCGAGAACATCAATGGTACATGCCTATGAAATCTTTCCATATTTTATGGAGGGGAAAATGTGGATTGGTGCGGGATATAATTTGTCTTTGATTTATAAATCACCATATGACAATACTGAAGATAAAAATCGAAAGTATGTTCAAGCTAAGGGATATAATCCTGATGAATATATAAAAGTTCCAGCCATAGGATGGTTTACAAACTTGAAATATAAGAGGGTTAAGAACGGCTTGGATTTGGTTTGTCGTTATAATGACGAAGATTATCCAAAATATGTAACTTATGACGCAATTGATGTCGATGAAGTTGGTAAGATACCTTGTGATTATGATGGTATAATGGGAGTGCCAGATACGTTTATTCAATACTTCGATCCAGAACAATTTGAATTAATTGGTGCAGAAACTGGTGAGTTTGCGGAGAAATTAGGTATTCGGCCAATTGGAGAAGAATGGATTCGTAAATATAGAGAAGCTGGCGGAACTGGACATTATACTGCAAACATGAAGAGTTTGGTAATTTATGATAGAAATGGGAAACCTAAAAAAGTATTCTCTCGTATTTTAATCCGTAATAAACATCCAAAAGCCTTATGATGAAAATTGATAAAATTGAAGTAAGTGTTGGTGAAATAACTAAGGGGTATTGTAACAACGATGAACTTGGAGTTCGTGGATATGATGGGAAACTAGATATCCGTCCTCCTTATCAAAGAGAGTTTATTTATAACGAAAAGGAACAGCAAGCTGTCATTACAACTGTGTTAAAGGGTTATCCTCTCAATGTAATGTATTGGGTTCGCAGAAGCGAGGACGCAGAATGTCCATACGAGGTCATGGATGGACAACAGCGTACGCTCTCATTATGTGAGTATGTGGCAGGTAAATATAGTTATGATTTCAAGAACTTCTTCAATCAGCCAGCAGATATTCAGAAGAAAATCCTCGACTACAAACTTACGATTTATGTGTGTGAGGGCGAAGCATCCGAGAAGCTGGAGTGGTTCAAGACTATCAACATTGCAGGAAAGGCTCTCAATGAGCAGGAGATAAACAATGCTATATATGCAGGTCCTTTTGTGACTGATGCAAAGAGGCATTTCTCTAAGAGTAATTGTGGTGCTTACCGATTGGCAAAGGATTTGGTAAATGGAACGCCTATTCGTCAGGATTTCTTAGCCAAGGCTTTGGAGTGGATGGCTGAACATGAAGAACGTGAGGGGAAAATGCAAACAGCTGTTGGTTATATGGCTCAACACCAGCATGACCCAAATGCCAACAACCTGTGGTCGTATTTTCAGAATGTGATAAACTGGGCAACGACAAACTTTGACTTGAAGCGTTTTAAGAAGATAATGAAAGGGCTAGACTGGGCACTTTATTATGACAAGTATCACAGCGAAACGCTTGACACTGCAAAACTATGGGAACGTATCTCAGGACTCATGAAGGATGATGATGTTCAGAAGCAATCTGGTATAATTCCTTATGTACTTACTGGCGATGAGCATCATCTGGGAATACGTGCATTCTCTGAAAATATAAAGCTGCGTGTGTGGGAGAAGCAAAAGCATAAGTGTGCTTTATGTGGCAAGGAGTTTGATTTGGAATTTATGGAAGGTGACCATATCACTCCTTGGCGAGAAGGTGGCAGAACCGTGGAAGAAAACTGCCAGATGCTTTGTAGAGATTGTAATCGTCGCAAGGGGGCAAAGTGACAACAACAATGACGGCTGACTATGTTTGTGGTCAGCCGTCATTGTGTCTTACTTTTTCTTACCATCTGGAGCCAGCATTTCAACAGAAGTACAAATTTTACCCCACTTGGATTCATTTTCTTTAATACTTCCTTAATAATGTTAATCCATCTCAACCACATTCATGGTTGGGATGGATTAACGTTTTGTCATGACACCAATTTTTTGGTGTTAGGTTTATGAACCGAATGGATGGTTACTTGCTTTTTTCTTTCACGATAACATTCTGTTGTGGAGGGAAAGGACGCATCTCGGTCTTCATACCGACAACAGTGTCGTTCTTCAGATAGATGTGGGTGAAAGAAATAAGGTCAGGATTTATATGTTGTAGAATTTTGTACGCTATGTCCTCGGTGTCACCCTCAAATGACCTTGTCCTTGGATTACCAAGTATTTTGATAACTTCTTTTCGAGTCATTCCTTTTTGTACCTTGTCGAGATTGTTTGCACCCCAGCCTTCAAATAAGTTGCAACTGTTTAGTAGCAGCAGACAGATCATGGCAGAGATAAATGTAATTGTTCTTCTCATATTGAGTGTATTTTTTGTTGATATGCTGCAAAAGTAGTTTATGTTGCTGTCTTGTTAGACGGCATAATCCTATTTGTTGTAGGGAAATCTCTATATCATAAATACAATGACGGCTGACTATGTTTGTGGTCAGCCGTCATTGTATTTATGATATCTCGTGAACACTTTATGAACAGTAAATGAACGGTGATTAAACAGCG
>JAILIJ010000171.1 GCA_024695315.1 Bacteroidaceae bacterium | reverse complement strand
GGATTGCCTCCCATGAGGCAGTATGACTCCTTTTCGCAGTTTCTAGTAACTATGGTATTCATACCGAAAATACATCTCTCAGGCGTTACTACAGAGTGCATGATCCTACAGCCTGTGCTGAACCAGTTGTAGTCTCCGATTTCGATTTTACCGCTAGCACGTTTGAATTGTTTCTTCTCCATGTCATAAAGTGGGTGGAAATTTGTGTCGAGTATATTCACACCCCATCCAAATCTACATGATTGGCCGATTTTAATACCTCTGTATGATATTATTTTTGTTGCTGCAGTTGCAACAAAGTCATCTCCAAACTCTAATGTGCTATTATGAGCAACAGAAATGTATGAATCGTTGCCTATTATGGCATGTCCTTTGAAAATTACAGTCGCGCCACTATTATCCCATGTTAACCCAGTGTTAGGGTAGACTGATACCTCTTTGAAGCCAAGGTGAATCATGCCTGTCTTTATATTTGGACAATCAATAATTACACGTCCCTTAGCATTCTCTATTGTCATTTTATTTATGATAATAGGGAATTTTATGGCCTGCTTAAATGGAAGGTAGTGGAAATTGAAATATATGTTTGTTGGTAGATGTAAGAAGAAATTTCTTAATCTCCATATTTTCTTTATTATGCTCATATTATTTTAATATTCTTTTTCTGTTGCAAGAAAGTATAAATGATAAATGCCTATGTTATAGTATCCATCAACTGTTAGATGATAGTTGTCTGGCTTATAAAACCTATCTTTAGTATTTATATTAATACATGGCAAGTCGAATTGATTTAAGAATGGTATGTTATTTGCTTCGGCAACTTCTTTTTGTTTAACGACGTATGAATAAAAGTTTTTACCCGTATTGTTTGGCATATTAGCATCTTTTATATATCCGCCAATGTCGCCAAAATGCTTTAATGAACCAAAGATGTAAATCTGAGCTTCTGGATTCTTCTCTTTAAGAGTTTTTATGCAATAGTTCATCGCGCCACATTGAGTGTTTAACCGAGTTCTATCGTACCCATCTTTTATGGTATAGTCGTCTATATCTCCCACTGGTACAGAGTTAGCGTAGTCATTTGTTGAACACCATAGGATATAAATATCATGTATAGGAGCTTTGTCCACTTGTTCCATGATATTATCGCCTGAAGTTGTTGCAAATCCCCTGCCGTATTTACCGTACTTTTTGACTGTCGTACTTAGATAGTATTCCCATAATGAAATGTCGTAATCTATTTCTAAGAGCATAGATATAGAACCGCCAAATATTCCTATTGACTTATTTCTATTTTTACTATGCTTTGATTCAAGAATGGCGGAATTAAGTACTTCGATACTATCGCATTTCAAACCTTGGATTTTTTTCTTTACTAGGTATGATGATGGAATAGTTTCATCGCTACATGTTTCCATTATACATGAAATAAAAAACATAAATGCATATATTATTTTTATTTGCATAATTTCTTGATTATTTCAAAAATAATTGTTATTCTGTAGTTTATTTTGAACCATATGCTGTACCCACTTTTCTTTCCGCTTGGTGTCATGTTAGCGTTATGTTTACGGTAGCACAGTAGTGGCTCGTTGACTAGTACGGTCTTAAACTTCATGTCAGCAATAATTCCTAACCATAAGTCGTGTCCAACTTTTGTTTTTGGAAAAGGCAAGGCTTCTTTGAGAATATTACGTTTGAAGGCCATACAGCATCCCAGATATGTAGCTCTTGCAGCATTTTTCCATACCCCTTGATGTACTTTTATGTGGTTGAAATACGAAGGGATTATAGGATTGAAATCTGTGTCTGTTACTATACAATCATGAATGGCTAAATCTGCATTTTCTAATGCTTTAACCATTTTTGTGACTTTCTCATCAAGCCATTTATCGTCTTGGTCGGATAAGAAGATGATATCTCCCTTTGCCTGTTGTAGCGCATATTCGAAATTATGTGTAGGCTTGTCAAGAGGAAAAGTTGTTTTCACAGATGAGGAGTCATGATGAAAAATCTTTATTCTTGAATCTTGGTATGATTCAAGAATTTGAAGAGTCTTATCTTTTGAACCGTCATCAGATATTATGATTTCATCTTCTCTTCCGAGTTGACAAAGAATACTATCCAATTGGGTGCGTATAAACTTCTCTCCATTATATGTTGTAAGACATACAGATATCATTTTTTTATTTTTATCGATCTATGTGCGTTTAATTTCTGAAAGTTGTTAGAAGGTAGTAAAATGAAGTTTAATTGTCGCTAAAAAGACGATAATTGAGGCTAAAACATACTGCGAACAAATTCTGCTCGAGCACTCCCCCAAAGACTTCTATATTACTCCATTATAAATTCTCAGAATTATCTGTTAATTATTTTTTCGTATTCAGATATTACTGTTTGGATATTGAAGCGTTCCAAGGCTATCTTCCTACTATGCTTAGAAAAGTTCTCTTTTTCTTCATTGCTTAGTTCGATATATCTTATCATAGCTTCAGCAAGTGCATCGCTGTCATGAGTAGGAATGAGATATCCATTTTGCTTATCATCAACAGTCTCTTTGCATCCTGGGATGTTTGTTGTGATGATAGGCTTACCGCATGCGCAGGCCTCCATAAGAGAACGGTTCATGCCTTCTCCGTAAAAAGTAGGAAGTGTAATCACAAGTCCTTTTTCCGAATACACATTCGTCATGTCATTTGTAAAGCCACGGTATTTAATGTAGCCCATGTGCTCGTCTTTTTCAATTTGTTCCTTTGACACGCTATTAGGATATTGAGGATCGAGTGAACCAATAAGTTCAAAACTAACACCATTAGGATATTTAGCACGAACTTTTTTCGCAGCTTCTACAAATTCCCAGTAGCC
>JAILIJ010000008.1 GCA_024695315.1 Bacteroidaceae bacterium | reverse complement strand
TGTTATATAATCATTTTGTTGGCTAAATTTATTTGGCCTATGACAATATAAGACATTTTGTCCATATAATGTCATTTCAATATTTTTTATTTTACAACGAGTTCATCCTCAATCATCCTTTCCATATATGATTGTATGATGGCTTTTACTTCTTTTTCCATATCGTTCTGTTCTGTAACTTTATCTTTGAGATTTGTAGTAAGCATCCAATCACTTTTTATGTTGTAGATGGCTTTTACTTTTTGACCGTCAAACTGTAGTAAATAATCACCTTTGACATACTGATAGATACCATTATTATAATTGACTGCCCAGGTGTCTTTGTCATCAGTTGTTAAAAGATCTTTTCCGAATGCAATATAAGGTTTATTGTATCCGAGATAACTTAATATAGTTGGCATAATGTCTATTTGCTGCGCTATACAATGTCTGCGTCCTGGCTTTATGATTCCAGATGGATCGTAGAATAAAATGGGTGATCCGAATAATCCGAGGTCTGTCATGTATTCTTTATGGTCAGCTTGATTGGTATGGTCAGACGTTATAACGAATAATGTGTTTTTGAACCAAGGTTCTTTCTTTGCAGTCTCAAAGAAACGTCTTATTGCATTATCTGTATATCGGATGCACTTATGAATTACATTGTTGTCCTCTTCCTTGTATATGTTCTTATATTCTTCAGGGATAACAAATGGATGATGGCTGCTTGCTGTAAAAACAGCAGTAACAAATGGTTCTTTCATTTCACTCATCTTTGTTGCGTAGAATTGTAAGAAAGGTTCATCCCATATTGCCCATGTACCGTCAAAGTCTTTTTCTCCATTGAAACGTGGATCAGCATCATATTCTGTTCTACCAAGATATTCATCAAATCCAATAGCTTTGGCAAAAGCCATAAAGCCCATACTTCCATTTTCTGCTCCATGGAAGAATGCAGAATGATAGCCTTCGGATTTTAGCTCCTTTGCTATGCTGCTAAGCTCATTTAAGGATGATGGAGTCAAGAAGAATGGTTCTACAAACATAGGAATACTTGATAATATTGAAGGCATACCATCAATGCTCTTTCTACCATTACTGAATGTGTAGTCAAAACTCAAGCTGTGGTCGTAAAGTGAATCCATAAATGTTGTGTAACCTTTATAATTGCCTCCGTCTAAATTTTCATTATATTTACCAATAAATTCACGGCCAAAACTTTCAACAATAAGAACGACGATATTATTTTGTTTTTTATTTATAGCAGAACAATATGTTGAATCTTGTATATTTATAGGTGTGGAATTAGAATTTTTAATAGGAGAATAAATTTTATTAAGTTCTTCGCGAGAGTAATATGCAGGGTCAGTAAAACTTTTCTTTCCTATTGTACGAAGCATGGAGAAAGTTGTATTAAGGACTACTGCTGCTTCAGTAGGTCTGTTAACATACTGGTTTGCATTACTTATTGTTATAGGTCGTATAGCTGTTGTTGCTCCTCCTCTCATTCCGCATATAGTGATAGGAATGTAAAGAAGAAAACATACTGAATGAATTAAGTAATATCTATATTTTTTTTCATCTTGTGGAAAAGATATTTTTCCTATAGGAAAAGTGTAAAGTGAGTATAATGCAAAGGATAAGATTAAAGCAAAAAGTACAAGATACCAATGGTTTATGAATTCTGTACCAATAATATTCAACATATTGTTTTCGTTGTTAAACTCATTGAATACGGACATTGTTGTTCTGCGTCCAGTATATTGAAAATATACAGAGTCCGCAATGTTTATATAAATACAAACAGAGTTAACGATAACATATACCCATCTGCATGCCTTTTGCCATGTATTATTTTCTTTTAGATGCAAAGGGAAAAGCATCATAAGTGCATAGAGAATATTTGTGTATAATATTGCAGAAGTGTCAAATTTCCATGAGCCTATGATGAGGTCGGAATATGAATTCTTGAATAGGCTACCTGAGAAGGTGTTCCAGTTTTCAATTATAAATTCCAATCTACACAATGCATAAATGGCATATATGAGTAGCATGTTGCAGACAAAAGCTACGACATTTGAATATAAGTGTTTTCGTATATTGATTACCCCCTTCATTTGTTACTTTTTTAGTATTTGAGTTACACGTTCAACTATTTCGACAGGTCTAATACCATTCATGCAACGCAGGTCTCCATATTTGCAAGGTTTGTTGCCATAGATAGAGCAAGGACGACATGGAATGTCGACTTGCATTACGTTAGATGTTCCCTGTCCATATGCTGTAAATCCAGCCTTAGGATGTGTAGCTCCCCAAATAGTTAGCGTATTTGTGCCAAGCATTGCAGCCATGTGCATGTTTGCAGAGTCCATGCTTATCATAAGATCAAGTTGTGTCATAAGTAATAACTCTTCGTTTAGCCCGTTGAGTTTTCCACAACATGATTTCATACCATCACATTCCCAAGAATGTAGTTCTGCTGTTTCTTCTTTACCTGCTCCAAAAAGAAAAACTTTATAACCCTTTTCTAATAGAAGTTCAGCAGCAAGTCGCATTTTGTTTAAAGGATAGACTTTCTGCTGGTGGGCGGCAAATGGGGCAATTCCTATCCATTTGTCATCTTTTTCCTTTTTCCCAGTAAAGTGATAAATGTTGGAAAGTGAGGATTGAATTACAGAACGTCCCATAATAGCGCGTTTGCCATCGTATTCAATATTGAATTCTAATTCAAGAAGTTTTCTAAAAACATCAGCATAGCGTTCTGTCATTAATGGTAAAGCCTCCATGTTTTGGCCATGTCCTATTAGGGCGTGTTTGTCACTACGACCTTTGTTGATAACCCCAACTTTTGTTCTTGATAAACGGAAGAATGTACGTAGAATTTTTGTTCTTAGCACATCATGGATGTCTGCTACAGCATCAAACGTGTTATTTTTAGTAAGTTCGCTGTAAAGCTTGTAAAGTCCACTTATTCCATCATAATTGTTTAGGTTTACACCTATAACATTTACATTGGCAGGCATCCATTCAAACATTGGGGTGAATCTGTCTCTGGTAAGAACTGTTATTCTTATATTGCTATTTTGTGTGGCAAGACTGTGAATAACTGGTACGGTCATAGCTACGTCTCCCATAGCTGAGAATCGTATGATAAGTAGTCGTGTGAGTGTGGAAGATTTCTTCTTGAAATACATAGTTGAAATTTTTACAAGTTTTACTTATTGTATAAAAGAAATATAAAGGCTGTTTTTGCTAAACTCATAATTGATAAATTACCAATTCTTTTTAGTTTTTTAGTTAATAGCCTAATCAAGTGGAAAGTTGTTTCCTTATAATTCTAATTATACATAGAAATTAAAACTTGCCAAAGTTTATTTACTTTGTTTTACCAGAACTTATTTAGTTCTGTTGAGTACTCAAAGCCTACTGTTGCAAGTTTTGCGCAAAGTTGTTCTTTGTCTATGTCCTCTTGTTGACAAAGTTCATCAAGGCTTGAGTAGAAATCACGAAGTTTCATGTTGATGAAGCTGAAAAGCATCATTGGGTCTTCTGGTAGTTCCATAATACGTAATATTATTATTGTCTCATATACATTATTCCTTTTATTGTCTGTCCATAGTTGAGTGAGTCTTGAACTATTACACAGGAAATAAACTTAAAAAATGAGGAGGTGTTACAGATTTTGTATTGCCGTATATTTTTTAATCAAAGATTTTCCCCTCAAAAACTTATAAAAACAAAAAAGCCACAGTTCCTTGTGGGTACCTGCGGCTAACTTGTTCAAACAATCGTTTACACAAGGATTACTTACGAAGTCCGAGAGCGCTGATGATAGCACGGTAACGCTCGATGTCCTTACGCTTGAGGTAAGCAAGGAGTGAACGACGCTGACCAACGAGGTGTACAAGTGCACGGTTTGTGCTGTAGTCCTTATGGTTAGCTTTCATGTGCTCTGTAAGGTGCTGGATACGATAAGTAAGGAGAGCTACCTGGCTCTCACATGAACCTGTGTTAGTTGCAGAACCGCCGAACTGTGCGAAAATTTCTGCCTTCTTTGCTGAATCGAGATACATAATCTTAATTGTTTATGAATTTATAAAATAGTTGTTGTCTAACAAGCTTCAATTATCAGCAATAATAGTCAACTCGTTAGAAATCGGATGCAAAGGTATTAAAAATAAATGAATATGAAGTTCGAATAATAAAGAATTTTAACAAGTTACGTCGTTTTTTTTATCTTTTTTCATTTTTTTTAATTTTTATGTGTAACTTTGCGACCAAATTTCGAATTACGAGAATATGCAGGACATAAGAAACATAGCTATTATAGCTCATGTCGACCACGGAAAAACTACATTGGTTGACAAAATGCTGCTTGCAGGAAATCTTTTCCGCGAGAATCAGCAGACAGGAGATTTATTATTGGATAACAACGACCTCGAGCGTGAGCGTGGTATAACAATTCTTTCAAAGAATGTCTCTATTAACTATAAAGGTGTAAAGATTAATGTTATTGACACTCCAGGACACAGTGACTTTGGAGGTGAAGTGGAACGTGTGCTTAACATGGCAGACGGATGTATTCTGCTCGTAGATGCATTTGAAGGCCCTATGCCACAGACACGTTTTGTGCTACAGAAGGCTCTTGAAATTGGACTCAAACCTGTTGTAGTAGTTAATAAGGTGGATAAACCAAATTGTCGCCCAGAAGAAGTGTACGAAATGGTCTTTGATCTTATGTTCTCTCTCAATGCAACAGAGGATCAGCTTGATTTCCCAGTTGTCTATGGCTCTGCAAAGAACAATTGGATGGGACCAGACTTTAGTAAGCCAACAGATGATATCACTTATTTGCTTGATGTTATTCTTGACACAATTCCTGCGCCTGAACGTTTGGAAGGTACGCCTCAGATGCTTATTACAAGTCTTGATTATTCAACATACACAGGTCGTATAGCTGTAGGTCGTGTACATCGTGGTACACTCAAGGCTGGACAGAATATTACTATATGTCATCGTGACGGATCACAAGAGAAGACTAAAATCAAAGAACTCCATACATTTGAGGGTATGGGACATCGTGCAGCAGAGGAAGTATCTTCAGGAGATATCTGTGCTGTTATCGGTCTTACAAACTTTGAAATTGGTGATACAATTTGTGACTTTGAAGAACCAGAAGCTCTTCCTACAATTAATATTGACGAGCCTACAATGTCAATGCTCTTCACTATCAATAATTCTCCATTCTTCGGTCAGGAAGGTAAGTTCTGTACAAGCCGTAATATATATGATCGTCTCATGAAGGAGCTTGAGAAGAATCTTGCTTTACGTGTGGAGGCTAAGGGAGATAGTACAGATACATGGTTGGTATCAGGACGAGGTGTGTTGCATCTTTCTGTACTTATCGAGACAATGCGCCGTGAAGGGTATGAACTTCAGGTAGGACAGCCACAGGTTATATATAAGGAGATTGACGGGGTTAAAAATGAACCTATCGAAGAGCTTACTATTAATGTACCAGAGGAATTCTCAAGCAAGATGATTGATATGGTAACTCGTCGTAAGGGTGACATGATAGCAATGGAAGCTCAGGGCGATCGTGTAAACATTGAGTTTGAGATACCTTCACGTGGTATCATTGGTTTGCGTACAAATGTGCTTACTGCAAGTCAAGGTGAAGCTATCATGGCACATCGTTTCAAGAATTATCAGCCATATAAGGGCGATATGCAACGTCGTGTCAATGGTTCTATGATTGCAATGGAATCAGGAACATCTGTAGCATTCGCTATTGATCACTTGCAGGACCGTGGTAAATTCTTTATATTCCCAGGAGATAAGGTGTACGCAGGACAGGTTGTTGGTGAACATGTACATGAAAATGACCTTGTTATCAATGTGACTAAGGCTAAGCAGCTTACAAATACACGTGCGAGCGGTACTGACGAAAAGGCACGTATCATCCCACCTGTTGTAATGTCACTTGAAGAAGCTCTTGAGTACATCAAGGAAGATGAATATGTGGAGGTTACACCTAAGAGCATGCGTATACGTAAGATTATACTTGATCATTTGGAACGTAAACGTGCAAATAAGGAGTAAAAAACAATAAAAATAGCACACATTTGCTGCTTTTTGTGCAATAATAGGTTAAATTATGGCATAAACTTGTTGGTTTAAAAGATATTTTCATATCTTTGCAGCGAAAATGTGTAAATTGAAATAAGAAAAATATTAATTAACATTAAACTAAAATTAGATTATGTCTGAAATTGAATCAAGAGTAAAGGCAATTATTGTCGACAAGCTCAATGTAGATGAGGCTGAAGTTAAGCCAGAAGCATCATTCACTAATGACCTCGGTGCTGACTCACTCGACACAGTAGAACTTATCATGGAATTTGAGAAGGCTTTCGGTATCAGCATTCCTGACGATCAGGCTGAGAAGATTGCTACTGTAGGTGATGCTATCGCTTACATCGAAGCTAACGGTAAGTAATAAGATTATATTTACCATTTACTATTAACTACTCGACTACGCTATTACACCCTATTATTTTAATAAGGAGATAATAGATGTATAGTCAAATAGTAGTAAAATAGTAAATGGTAAATTTTTTAAAATACAAACATACTATGGAATTAAAAAGAGTTGTTGTAACAGGTCTTGGTGCCGTAACTCCTCTTGGTAATTCTGCTGAGGAAACTTGGAAGAATATCATAGCAGGTAAGAGTGGTGCTGCTCCTATTACACACTTTGATGCTTCTGCATTTAAGACTCAGTTTGCATGTGAGGTTAAAAACTTTGATGCAAGCGCGTTCATTGACCGTAAGGAGTCTCGTAAGATGGACATTTATTGCCAGTATGCTGTTGCTGCTGCAAAGATGGCTATTGAAGATTCAGGCCTTCTTAACTATACAGGTCTTGATCGCAATGAAGTTGGTGTAGTTATGGGCGTCGGTATTGGTGGTATGCACACTTTCGAAGAGGAAGCTGGTAACTATGCTGTTAATGGCCCAACACTTGGCCCTAAATATAATCCATTCTTCATTCCTAAGATGATTGCAGATATTTCTGCTGGTTATATCTCTATAGAGAATGGTTTCCGTGGTCCAAACTTTGTAACAACTTCTGCTTGCGCATCTTCATCAAATGCACTTGCTGATGCTTTCAATCTCATACGTCTTGGTAAGGCTGATGCCATCGTTGCTGGTGGTGCTGAAGCAGCTATTTGGCCTGCTGGTGTAGGTGGTTTCAATTCTATGAAGGCACTATCTACACGTAATGATGAGCCAGAAAAAGCAAGCCGTCCATTTAGCGGCAGCCGTGATGGTTTTATTATGGGAGAGGGAGCTGGTGTGCTTATCCTTGAGGAGTTAGAGCATGCTAAAGCACGTGGCGCAAAGATTTATGCTGAGATGGCCGGTGCAGGAATGTCTGCTGATGCTTACCACATTACTGCTTCTCATCCAGAAGGACTTGGTGCTAAACTTGTTATGGAGCGCGCACTCAAAGATGCAGAACTAAAGCCAGAAGATATCGATTATATCAATGTGCACGGAACATCAACTCATGTTGGTGACATTTCTGAAGCAAAGGCTATTAAGGACGTATTTGGTGATGCTGCTTTCAAGCTCAACATCAGTTCTACAAAGTCTATGACAGGTCACCTACTTGGAGCTGCAGGTGCAGTTGAGGCTATGTTTACAGTACTTTCTGTAAAGAATGACATAGTTCCTCCAACTATAAACCACGATCCTGAGGATAAGGATGAAGAGATTGACTATAATTTGAATTTCACATTCAATAAGGCACAGAACCGTGAAGTACGTGCTGGTCTTAGCAATACTTTCGGTTTTGGCGGTCACAATGCATGTGTAATCTTCAAGAAGTACAAGTAATTCGCTAATGAATATGTTCGATTCTATAAGGCTTCTTTTCCGTAAGGATAAGAAGCCTTATTTACAATTAAAGGAAATTCTTGGTTTTTTACCTCATAATATTAAGCTTTATCGACTTGCGCTTCAACATAAGTCTGTAGCGCATTATGAAAGAGAAAAGCAAGAAGAACAGAAAAAAAACGGGCAAAATAATCAAGTAAAGAAGACTGGTAAGAAAAATAAGTCGAAAAGTGCCTATCCTAGTCGTTTTGTCAATAATGAACGACTTGAGTTTCTTGGTGACGCAATCCTTGGAGCTGTAGTTGCAGATATCCTCTATAAGCATTATGCTGGTAAACAAGAGGGATTTTTAACTACACTTCGTAGTAAGATTGTATGTCGCAAATCTCTCAATAAACTTGCTGTTGACATAGGTCTTGACAAACTGGTTCATTATACAGGTGTTGTAACAACAGGGCATAATAGTTTTATGAATGGTAATGCTTTTGAGGCATTCTTTGGTGCTATCTATTTAGATAGAGGATATGCATATTGCTATAAATTTATGGAAGAAAGAATTTTTCGTAATTATATCAATGTGGATGAGGTAGCGCGTCAAGAAGAAAACTTCAAGAGTAACCTGATAGAATGGAGTCAAAGATATCAGTATAAAACCGTGTTTACGCAGCAGGAAAAACGTGAGGATAACACTCCTATGTTTGTCTCAGATGTAAGAATTGAGGGCGTATTCTGTGGAAGGGGTGAAGGATATTCAAAAAAAGAAAGTGACCAGGCTGCTGCTAAAGAAGCATTACGCTTGTTACATAAAGATAAAAACCTTTCAAACCGTATCAAAGAGACACAGCAGACAAAGGCTGAGGCTACACGTATACAGTCATTAAGAGACAAAACTATAAAAGCTTTGGAAGGTCGAAAGACTATTATCTTTGATCTTGATGGCACTCTACTCGATACTCTCAAGGATTTGGCTGAGAGTACTAATTTTGCACTTCGAGAAATGGGACATCCAGAACGTACAATTGATGAGATACGCCAGTTTGTTGGTAATGGAGTGGAGAAACTTATTAGACGTGCTGTTCCTGTTGGAACAGAAGATGAAGAGGTGGAAAAATGCCTTGCTTTATTCAAATCTCATTATGTCTTACATTGCCAGGATAATACTTGTCTGTATGATGGAATATCTGATATGCTCAAAACTTTGAAGGCAAGAGGATATAAATTAGCTATAGTAAGTAACAAGTTACAAGAAGGTGTTGACGAACTGTATGAGACATATTTTAAGGAAAATATTGATGTGGCAATTGGAGAACGTCCAGAATTTAATCGAAAGCCAGAACCTGACATGGTGCTAAAGGCTCTGCAGGAATTGGGCGTAGAAAAGAAAGATGCCATTTATATCGGCGATTCTGATGTCGATGTAATGACGGCAAACAATTCTGAATTACCTTGCATATCTGTTCTATGGGGATTCCGCGACAAGCAATTCCTATATAAGAATGGAGCAAGTCTCCTTGTAGAAAAGCCTATTGATGTCTTGGAAGTGTTGAAATAGGGTATAAATGTCAATTTTTATCATATTCAGTACAAGGTATTTGTTGAAAAGATGTAATTTTGCATTGTAAATAAATTTTTATGAATACAACTAAGGTCTTATATAATATTTACTTCAAGAGAAGAAAGAAGAGTATAGAGAAGTATGCTACTCATGCAGAGAAGATTCAGCGTAAGATTTTGCGACGTCTTATTGATAAAGCAAAGAATACGCAATGGGGACAGGAGCATTCTTATTCAAGTGTGGATAGCTATGAAGATTATGTACAGAAGGTAGGTGTAAATACTTATGAAGAGTTAAAAGGTTACATCCTTTCTATGCGCGAAGGAAAGAAAGATATCCTTTGGCCAGGGCAGGTGCGTTGGTATGCTAAATCTTCAGGTACGACAAATGATAAAAGTAAATTTATACCAGTAAGTTATGATGGGCTCAAGAAAATACATTATGCAGGCCCGCGTGACTGCTTATATTTTTATTTTCAAGCAAATCCGAATAGTAAACTCTTTTCAGGAAAGAGTTTGATTCTTGGTGGAAGCCATTCTCCTAATCTCAATACCCCTAATAGTCTTGTTGGTGACCTTAGTGCAATACTCATAGAGAATGTGCCAAGAGCAGTCAATCTTACACGTATTCCGAAGAAAGAAATTGCTTTGTTGAGCGATTTTGAAGAAAAACGCGATAAGATTGCTAGGGCGGCTATAAATGCAAATATTACAAATATTAGTGGAGTACCTTCTTGGATGCTAAGCGTACTCAATAGAGCCTTGGAGATAACTGGAGAGAAGACGCTCGACAATATATGGCCTAATCTGGAGGTATTCTTCCATGGTGGAGTGGCTTTCACACCATACCGCGAGCAATATAAGGCTATCATTCAGCACCCAGGAATGCACTATATGGAAACATATAATGCAAGTGAAGGATTCTTTGGCGTTCAAAGTGATTTGAACGATCCGGCAATGCTCCTTATGATAGACTATCATGTCTTCTACGAATTTTGTCCTATGGATAATCTCGATGATAAGGGATATCCTATTGATCCTGCAAAAATAATTCCACTTTGGAAAGCCGAATCAGGAGTCAATTATGCAATGCTTATAAGCACGTCGTGCGGACTATGGCGTTATCTCATAGGTGATACAATAAAGTTCACGCAAAAGAATCCATATAAGTTCGTAATTACAGGCCGTACCAAGCATTTCATAAATGCTTTTGGAGAAGAACTAATTGTGGATAATGCTGAAAATGGAATACAGCAAGCATGTATTGCTACAGGAGCTCTCGTAAAGGAGTATACTGCAGCACCAATTTTCATGGATTCAAATGCTAAATGTCGTCATCAATGGGTCATTGAGTTCGCCAAGATGCCGTCAAGTGTAGAAGAATTTGGGCAGATACTTGACCGTTCGCTTCAGGCCATCAATTCAGACTATGAAGCTAAGCGTTATAAAGATATCACTTTACAACCTCTCGAGATTGTTACGGCACGCCCTGGACTCTTCGATGATTGGCTTAAAGGTAAAGGAAAGCTTGGAGGACAGCATAAGATACCGCGTTTGTCTAATAGCAGACAGTATATTGAAGAATTGATAGCTCTTAATAAATAGAGTAAAAGTGCTCGCCTTTTTTTACAAAGCGCTTATGATGAAGGGAAAGAAAATTTTTTCGTTATTCATTCTACCAATCACTTTGACCTTGGTAGTATGTGTGACGCTATTATATTCTTGTGCACGCTTAGGAACGCCAGACGGAGGATTATATGATGAAACACCACCCAAAATCCTTCGTACAAGTCCTAGGAATGGTGACATGAATGTGACACCAAAGAAGATAGTTCTCGAATTTGACGAAATTGTCAAACTTGAGAACTCTCAAAGTGTGGTAGTTTCACCACCACAGATAGAACAGCCAACAGTCGAAGCCTATGGACGTAAGGTTACTGTAGAATTGGTGGATTCTTTGAAGCCCAATATGACATATACCATAGACTTCGGAAATTCCATTTCTGATAATAATGAAGGTAATCCATTTGGTGACTATGCCTTTACGTTCTCTACAGGCGAAAAGATTGACACTTTTCAGGTATCGGGATATGTTCTCGATGCCTCTAATCTTGAACCTATAAAGGATATACTTGTCGGATTGTATACTGTAGATTTGGACTCAGTTTTCGACGATTCTATTTTCTATAAAAAACCTTTTGAGAGGATCTCACATACAGACGGAAGTGGCCATTTTGTAATCAAAGGACTTGATAAAGCGGCAACATATAAAATTTTTGCCCTTAAAGATCAAGATCAGGACTACAAATTTTCTCAAAAAACGGAGATGATAGCCTTCACTCCGCAAACTTTCTCATCATCTTGTAAACTTGATATCCGTCCTGATACAGTCTGGCATGACTCCATTCATTACGACTCTATCAATTTTATCCCATATACACATTTCTATCCTGATGACATAGCCCTTCTGGCATTCACAGAAGATGGTCAAAACCGTCAGTTCCTTAAGCAGGAACGACTAGATCCAAAGAAATTTTCCTTATTTTTTACTGCCCCTCATGACAGTTTACCTATCATTAGAGGTATAGATTTTGATGCTACTGACGCATTTGTTATTGATGCAAGTGAGGGCAAAGATTCTATTGACTATTGGATTAAGGACTCTGTCGTTTATAATAGGGATACCCTACATATCCAGTTTGACTATTATATGACTGACTCAATGGGTAATCTCACTTTGACGACTTCAGATACTATAAAATTGCTATCTAAACTTACAAGAGCAAAGATTTTGAAAGATCTGGAGCAAAAACGTGAAGAATGGGTTAAAGAATATAAGAAAGAGCATAGGGAAGAAATAAGGGAGAAAAAGCGAGAACTCAAAGATCAGGGTATCAAGGTCAAAGACGAAGATTCACTAATATACATTCCCCCAATGCCGGAAGAGTGTATGGAGATGAAATTTAGTGTCTCAACAAGCATAGACCCAGATAAGAATATAGACATTACATTCCCAGAGCCTATTGACTCTATTGACTACGCAAAGATACACTTCAAAACGAAGCAAGATACGGTATTTTTACCAACTCGTTTCCTGTTGAAGAAATGTGATGGAGAACTTCTCAAATACCGATTCTTTGCGGAATGGCAACCTGACTCAACGTATGAATTGTCTGCAGATACGGGTGCCTTTGTGAGTATCTATGGTACTCGTTCCACATCTTTCAAGCGTAGTATAAAGGTTAAGAGTCTTGATTCTTATAGCACCTTGAACCTTAATATGAAGAGTGCTGATCCTTCGGCTATTGTTCAGCTTTTGGATGCTTCGGATAAAGTCATAAAGACCGCGAAACTTGAAAATGGAATGGCTTATTTCTACTTCATCAATCCAGGAACATACTATGTACGAGCTTTCTACGATACCAATGGAAATGGCAAGTGGGATACTGGTAATTATGCTACTGGCACCCAAGCAGAGAAGATGTTTTATATGCCTAAGGAACTGCCTTTGAAAGCGGCATGGTCTATTGACGAAAACTGGAACCCATCTGCAAAGGATATCACGAAGCAAAAGCCTTCTAAGATTACTAAACAGAAGCCTGATAAGGAAAAGACTATCAAGAGCCGAAATGCAGAGAAACTGGCTGAAAGAGCCAAAAGGCAGAGAAATGGTAAGTGATGGGAAAACTAAAAGTCTTTGAATTAAAAATTAAGAATTTGTCAGAGATTTTGCCGCCCAATCGCATAACCGTAAAAACATAACCGCCCAACTGCAAAACCATACCTTTTATGAAGCAAATACTGACAATATTGCTGTTCACTTGCGCCATCTTACTTAGAGCACAATGTCCAGCTGAAAATAAAGCCTTCGTGGCGGGAGAAAAACTATCGTACGACCTATATTTCAATTGGAATTTCATTTGGATAAAGGCCGGTACAGCGTACTATAGCACCAAGTCAGCCACTTATAATGGAGAAAAATGTTTGCGTACGGACCTGATATCCTTGAGCAATAAGCGTTGTAGTGCCTTTTTCCCTATGAAAGACACTATTATGGCCTATCTGACCGAAGATCTTGTTCCCCTATATTTCCGTAAGGGAGCAGATGAAGGCAAGCGCTATACCGTAGATCAGGTCTGGTATTCATATAAGGATGGCAAGACGATGCTGAAGCAGAGGTATAAGAACCATAAAGGCAAAGTTTATAATTATTCCTCTGTGCGCTCTGATTGTGTCTATGATATGGCAAGTATGCTATCCCTTGCCCGTTCTTTTGATCCTAATGTTTACTGTAAGAAATCCGGTCAGCGTTTCACTTTCAACCTCGCATCCGGAGATGAAGTACAGGAAGAGATCCTTGAGTTTAATGGCCGTAAAAAGTGGAAAGCCAACGATGGTGTGACATATAAATGTCTCATTTTTACACTTATCGACGATGAGGATGAGAAAAAGGAAAGGCGTCTTCTCACATTCTATATTACCGATGATGATAATCATCTACCTATACGTATTGATTTTTATCTCAAATTCGGTACAGCAAAGGCCTTCCTTACTAAAAGTGAAAATGTTAAGAACCCACAAACTTCTATTGTGAAGAAAAAGTAGGACAACACTCTGAATTAAGATTTAAGAATTAAGATTTGAACTGCGAGTATTCAAGTACTCCAGTTCAAATCTTTTTTTTCTAAATCTCCGTATTTCCCACACCTATGAGGATTTCTATAAGAAAAAGATTTTCCTATTATTTTCTAAATTTTCGTTTCTCTCTCATATCCCGGATTGCCACTCTTCACTTTTCACTCTTCACTTTTCTCTCTTCACTCTTCACTCTTCACTCTTCACTTCCCTATATACCCTTCAAAAACTCCCGAAGAGTATCCTCATCCACATCCCCCATCTGGAACTCCTTCTCAGCATCCAGACGCACCATATTCAGCCATTGAGCGTGCGCCTCTTCAGCCTCCGCAAGCCAGCGATCTTTATCCACAAACATCGAGTCCCCGAGATGCTGAACCACGAAACGCGCATACGAAGCACAGCTACGACCATAATCCCTGTTAATCTGCGAAAGAACAACCTTAAGATCGGTAGTTGAAGAGATAGCGCCAGACTGAATATCTTGGATAACTCGGTCAATTTCAGATTTTGGAGCCAACATACCACACACGTCCAACCAGCGCTCGCCACGCGCATCCTCTAGCTCCTCCTTATTATTTGAGAAATACTCATATAAGAACAACCTGACTATCAACTCATAATACTGAATGCCACGTAAAGCCGCCTCATGCTTGATTACACAGCCCTTATACTCATATTCTGACTTATTCAACTTCGTCAATTTCATAAGAATCTCACGGCCCTCAAGCACATACTGAATAATATAAGGATTTGGAAAAGCAAAATTTATTATATCATTTCGAGAAGAGAGTGGACGAAGATCCCTCTTTGGCCATTTCTTCACGTCGCGCCATGTACCAACAGTCTTTATATTCACACCAGGGACCAGATAAGTTTTCTCTCCCTCAGCTATGACATATGAGAATGGCAACTTATATACGTCCGGATGGCTCTTTATCTTGCCCATGGCCATCGAAAAAGCACCTATGTGCGCTGGCCAAAGGATATGGCATCCACTCGCCGTCTTAGAGCCTCTATCGAGCATTCCCCAGTGAATAGGCCCCATCTTATACGCATGATTACTTTGGTTGGTATTAGAGCCAGCATTATAAAATGAGAAAGACCCACCGATGAGTAGTGTACTCTTATGATGAGAAGTAGAGAATGGCCCACAAAGTGAAGCACAAGCCTCGCCATTATCCATATAGCTATTTGCAAAAAATAGACTACTCTCAGCCGAGAATCCCTTGCCTATGTGTACCGATTCACCTACGAAACACTCCATAACCTTTGCCCCGTCAGTCAACGTAGCTCCAGCGGCAACGATAGAATTTTCTATTATAACGTCACAGCCGATAAAAGTGCTGGCATCGTCAGAACTTAAAAGAGTACAGTTGTCGAGTCGGCTTGCTCCTTGGATCTCGCAACACTCTCCAACTTTCACGTTACTCATCTCTCTAACGCCAACAATCCTCGATTCGTTTCCCACGTGAGCAAGATAAATCTCATCACCCGCCAGCGAGCGACTATCATATTTATTTTCCTTAGGCTGAGAAACCAAATTATGTCCCACGCCATTTATCATGAACCACGCCATCTGAGCAGTCAAATCCTCATGTAGAGTGACATTACCCTTGCCACCCTCATTCAGTACGGAAATCACCGTTCCATGGCCGAAAGAAGCACCTTCCTGACACGTCATTACCCCCACATTGGAAATATAACATCTATTGCCCAACGCATAGCCATTGATATACCCCCCAACGTTCTCGATAATACACTCATCCCCCACAACCACATTACGTAGTGAAGCATTACAGATGCAGCATCTGCGTCTGAATCCTTCCTCAACTTCGAGTGTACCATTTAGGTTACCTATTTCCACATGTCCGTAGAAAGATACATTACGTACCGAGTCGCTTGTGAAGTCATCATCCACCAGAATGTCCGACCATTCTTCCGCTCTGCATCCTTGTTCTTCAAGGATACAAATTTCCTTATTTGACAGTTCGCGCATAGTTCATTTGCTTGAGAGTTACACTTGGCAAAAATACATGTTTTTTATCATATATTCAAAACTTTTGAATTAAGAATCTTATGATTTAAGAATTAAGATTTGTACTTCGAATATCCATGTACCCACAAAATAACATAATTTTCCTATAATTTTCTAAATTTTCGTTTTTCCCCTTGTTCCGGACTGCCATTCTTCACTCTTCATTCTTCACTCTTAATTTTACGATAAGTCCATTTTAAGGATCAAATATGATTGTAAACTCGATATTACAATCCTTCGTAACGAATTTCTTTGAAATGTTAAAATAATGTTAAAAGTCTCTGTAAGTCGTAAAAAATCATCATAAAAAGTAATAAATCACTATGTTTGATCATTCATCTGACGACACGCGTCCATCTCCGATTCCAAAGGGGATGAGCTAAAAATTTCAGACATGCGAAATTCATACTCATCAGCAGAGGAATACGTAGCTGATACGAAGGAGATACGAAGCGTTG
The DNA here is from genome assembly GCA_024695315.1 of Bacteroidaceae bacterium. GTDB lineage: Bacteria > Bacteroidota > Bacteroidia > Bacteroidales > Bacteroidaceae > Minthosoma. The sequence continues at coordinate 4,950 of JAILIJ010000008.1, read as the reverse complement.
CCGAAGGAGGTGGGGTAGAGAATTACACCCTTATCGTCATCTTTTTTTCTATATAATACGATAAGGTCTGAATTTTGAATCCTATAAATTAAAAATTAAGATTTGTACTTCGAATATCCAAGTGCCCATAAAAACAAAATTTTCCTATAAATTCAAGTTACCTCACTCACTTTATGTTTGCCCCCAGCGGACTGCAAACATTCGTTTGATGAGATCGCTGCGCTAAGTTCTAAATTTTCGTTATTCCCACCTATTCCGTCAGGCCCTTGTTCCGGACGGCCATTCTTCATTCTTCATTCTTCATTCCTCCCCCGTCCAAAAACAAGAAAGGTGAGCAACATAGCCCACCTTTCTTCATTCTATACGTCTTTTGTTAGAAAACACCAACAAGAAGCATCCTATTTAACGAAAATCTTAAGAGTCATACCATTATCCATCTTAACGATATTAACACCCTTCTGAGGAGCAGAAAGACGAGAGCCGCTAAGCGAATAATAAGCAACAGGAGAAGCCACAGCAACACCCTCAAGATCAGAAATCACATTAGACTGCTCATTATTATTAGACTCATTCTTCTTATCAGCAATCTCCTGGAGGTAATTACCCTTACCGTAATAATACAATTTCCAGCTACCGATTATAGTATAATCATTAGCCAAAGTCTCACTCTTTCTACAACCAATTGTAGCCGTACCATCATTAACGTAGAAAGGAAGCTCATTAACGTAGTATCCAGCGTTGAAATAATCAGCAGAAGCCAAAGCACCATCTGGTACGTAATAACCATTAGATAGCACGAAAGTATTACCCTCCGTCATAGCCTCTAATGTAGCATCCTCACAAAGATTCTTGATAACATCCTTATAGATTGTGTCAGAAGTCTCAACGAAGAGAGTATCAAGATGAGTATTCTCACCATTTGCGATAGCCTTTTCCTCGTCCTCGCAATATCCTGCTCGGTAGTAAGAATTTACGGCAACCATATAAGTACCAGTCTCAAGACCTGATATTGTCTGCTTTATCTCAAAGTCTGAACGACTGAAATAAACAGTATTACCCTTATAGCCTGTCATTTCAGTTGTTGTCCATCCGTTGATAACGCCAGTCTCCTTGTTACCCTGAGTTGGGTCGAAATTATTATTCACAATCAAAGTAGACACATCTGTTGTATCCTGTATTGAATCAGGAATAATCTCAGGATCGCTCATTCTCCACAATTCCCAAGAACCAATAATCTGATAGTCATTTGTGATTATATCATCCTTAGAGATACCAATAGTTATTGTCTGATCTTCAGGAACGACAAACTCCAAGCTGTTAGTGTAACATCCAGCGTTAAAGAATTCTATAGAAGCCTTTGTTCCATTAGGAGCATAAAGTCCTTCGTTTGTAATGTAGTAACTATTATCAGAAGAATAATTCTTCAAAGAAGCACCCTCGCTCAAGTTCATAACCTTTGTAGAGTAAGTACTATCAGAAGCCACAGCATATAGAGTAGTTAGATGTGTGTCAATATTATCTTTGATATAATTCTCCTCATCATCGAGACTTCCGGCACTATAATAACTATGAACCTTTACCTTGTAGTGACCTGCTGGGAGGCCTACAATCTTTTGAGAAAGGTCGAAAGAAGTATTGCTGTATGTGATGCTATTACCGCTATACTCATTCATGGCTGTTGTTGTCCATCCCTCAACATAATTTAAGCTCTTATCGCCCTTATCCTTGTCAAAAGAAGAATTCACAATCATTATAGAATAGTCAACAGAGTCAACCACTTCAATGTCTAACAATGATTCAATCTTAATGCGAGTGCATAAATCATTAATTTCCTCTATTGCTTTACCACAATCATCATTTGTATAGTAAGCATTCTCGTACATAGTATAATATTTTGAATACATTTCGTTGACCTCCTCCCTGTAGGAGTCTGTCAAATTAGTGTTTTTTATTATATTATACAAATTTTCGAGTGCATAACATAACTCTGTATACAAAGCTATGCTTTGCTTTACATCGTCTATTGTTCTCTTCAATTCCTTTAAGGCATCGAACTTATCATCCTTGTTTATGTTATCAATAGCATATTGAAGAGCATCGAGTTCTGAAGAACCACAGAAATTAGTTACGTATTCTTCTGCCAAAGGTAGATATTCTGCTATCATAGCATCAAGAATCTCGTCATTCTTACCGCGGAATGTAAGTTTTGCTCCACCGCCCCAAAGCATACATCCGTCAACTGAGTGTATAGAATTTGTGATTCCTACCTTCATTGTATGCTCCGTAACAAGTCCGTAAACCTTGATAGGAAGCTCACCTTTAGCAAATGCCTGAGATGCTGAATCTGCTGAAGCGATGTCGGCACAAGTCACGTTAGAACTGAAATTATTGATATAAGCGTATGCCTGAGCTGCATCGATATTTTCTTTTGAACATTCTGTTCCTGGACGGAAAGCACCTTGCATGTCCAATTCATAAATACCATTCTGAAGGTCTGTCAATTCCTGATAGACATCGCAAGCAACATTATTAGCCTCGAAGACTGGGTAAACTATATTGCCGTCCTCATCGCTATGACCTAATGGCCATGTGGCTGCTGATGTGGCTGTCCATCCACCTTCCTCGGCGAAATTAGCGTTTCTAAGTAATGCTGTACAATCTGTTCCTTCACTCATTCCTGATGCTACAGCCTTACTGTATAAAGCCTCAAGGTAAACCTTTTCAGAAGCTATCTGCTCACCACTGAGTGAACCATTTTCCAAAATATATGTTGCGCAGTTATTACCATTATAGCCTCCTTCAAGCTCCTTATAGAGATAATCTCTCAAATCCTTTGTCTCTTGTGATTTATTGGACATGGCAGATAACCACAGTCTTGCCTCTTTGAATACGTTACCATACTCCTTATAAGCCTCCACACCCTTTTCAAAGGCGCTATAAGCTGATTTGAAGGCCTCAAGATTCTCGGCAACAGCAGTGCGTGTTTTTGAATTTGTAAGATCTGATTTTGATGTCTTATAAGCGTTGTACTCAGAACTTGAGTAGAAACTTATCTCACCAGACTCTACCATGCTTTCGTAATCTGTTACCGTTCCAAGTCTGCTGTCTATAATCAGACCATAAGCCTCGTTACTATCTCCGAGATAATATAAGTTCACATTGTCCAAACCAACCCAGTTTGTACCTACTGTTTCAATTACAAGACCAAATTCCAACTGTCCATCATCCACGATTACGGTAACTTCAGTTGGCTTCTTTCGGTTTATATATTCTGTCTCAACGAGAGTCTTTTGGTCACCTGCATAAGCGTATGTTCCGCCAATTACGTTAGTGTAAGCCAAACAAGAGAACTTATATACACCAGTTGGAATACCTGTTACGGTTGCGTAAATCTTACCTGTTCCGAATGCTGTTGCATTCCAGTTCTCAAGGTGAATACCTGTCACACCTGGTTCCTTGGCGTTATTGCTATTTACAGCCTGTTTATTTGAAGCCTTGGTGTCCATGGTCCAACCTGTTGTCGTCTTATTTTCGAATGTCTGCTCTACTGTACCCAAGAGAGCAAGTACCTCGACTGGTTCGGCTACTGTAGCACTCTTTAAGTACACCATAGCTACCGAATCGTTAAGTGCTAAGACTGTTGAGTCCAACTCAGCCTTTGTTGACTCATGATTATTATATACTGCCTCAGCGAGTGATAAAGCGTTTTCTGACATGCCAGACACACCCTTAGCCTTTTCTATTGCTTCGCCAAGCGTCACAGCTGATTCATACACGAGAAGCTCAGACTGATATTTCTCATATTCCTCAGGAGTGACAAGCTGCCAAGCCACATTAAAACCATTCACATCATAGCCACTTTCTAACGTATATGTGTTTGGATCGCAAAGATAAATACGAGTATCATTCTTTTCTGGAATAATACCGAGATAAGTGTCTGGATATGATGTTGGATTGAATGTCGGATTGCTTGAAGATAAGCCGATTTTATAACTGCCGTCATCCAGAATGTTGAAAGTATATCGGTTATTCTCCTTACCAGTTTTTGTGTTGTCAACCCATATCTTATCGATATTGTCAATAAACATGTAACCGCGTTGACCAGCCATGTTACCATATTCTACATCACTCGTGATGTAATAAGATTGTCCATCCCATTCATTATCCTTTGTGTACTGTTCCAGATAGACCATGCAACCGTGCTTCTGGCTTATGCTGGCGCGTGTAGAATAGTCATTATCGCCCAAGAGGAAGCCGTCGCCACCTGTGTTATACAGGTATAAACCTACCCCCACCTCCAAACTCGTACTTGTTGGAGTCGGCTTTGACCATTCTGCAAATGCCGTAGTGTTTATGCACAGAGCAGCTGCAAAAAGAGTAATTTTGTTCATAGTAAAAATGTCGTTTTGATATTGTGAGATTTTAATTTCATTTAATTCTTATTTTTGTCTTGGAAGGAACTTCGTGAGGGATTCTAAAGTGGTTGATTTTTAGTAAAAAGTAATTAATAAGAAGATTCTTTGAGAATTATTTGTGGAACGCATTACTTGTTCAAAATTTTTTCGTCTATTTAACTTCTCTTAAATTTCTACAAGCGCATTTCCTCTCCTCCTTTTGTCCCCAACTGTAAGTTTTATCCTGTGCAAAGATAACACTTTTTTATCTTTATTTCACTCTAAGATAAATTTTTAACATGTTGCCATGCAAGATTTTGCGCTTTTGGTGCATTTATAGGGTATCAAAAGTAAAATACTTCAAGTTTTGCAAGTTCGAAAAAACGTACTTGAGTAAAATGATAAGGAGTTTAGTGGGATGTTTTTGAGTAGTTAATGGGAAAGTTTAATCTGATGTTTTTATTAAATAATAGACATCTTTTGACTACTTTTGAACTTCATCTTAACAATTTTTTTTAATCATTTTTCAAAACTTAAATATACGATTTTATCGTTG
>JAILIJ010000314.1 GCA_024695315.1 Bacteroidaceae bacterium | reverse complement strand
CCATTGTTTAGATTTGATTGCATTGTGGTCGGGTGCTTTAAAATCTAATAATATGTTACTATGGTAAAAGACATAAAAAAAGCGTAACTCTTTCCTGTATTTTATTTCTACATTCAGGAGCACCCGACCAAGAGATTACCTTTACAGATGAAATAAAAAAGGAAAGAGTACGCCTATAAGGATATAGGTGTACTCAGATTCCTTCAGTTCAGCTGTATCTTTTAACTGGTCGGGTTATTTTGAATGTAGAACCTTCAAGAATTGAATACGTTTAATTCGTATTTACCAATATGTCTGCACAATCGAAACCTTATATATTTCGAAATGCGATGCAAAAATAAGAATAAAAATTGTATTGTTCAAACAAAATGCAATAATAATAGTGACAACGAATCTGAGAACCAACATAAATAGTGATTGCAAAGCATGTTGTTTATATATTTTCTTGTCCTGCTCCTTTACGTATATCAAAACGAAAAAAAATAAAAAAAGTTTTTGAAAAAAAATCCCCCTTTTCCAAAAATATCACCTTATCTTTTTAATATATATAAAAATAGAGATGCTATTTCTTGAACAAAAAACCAATAAAAAACCCCAAAAAAACCAAAATTTCCTATTATGTATGGTTTATATGCATTTTTACCTGTACGAGTTTTAGATTTGTTATAAAAGAGGAATGATACTATTTTTTCATGTTTAAGTATATGAAGTCAAATATACTCTGTTTTAATTCGAAAAAAAATAGAATGAAGGACAATAGAATGAGTTTTTATATGAATATTAAAAAGGGTGAGTGTCATATAAAATCCCAAAAAGAGAATTTGGAGTACATAAATATATAGTTATCGTATTTAACGTAAAAAAGTGGTCGGATAATGACGTACTTTTCTACCCCACCTCCTTCGGCAACGCTTCGTATTACCTTCGTAACACCTTCGTATTTCATTGCTGATGAGTATCGATTTCCTTTGTTTGGAATTTTAGCTCATCCCCTTTGAAATGCAGGTTGACGCGTGTCGTCAGATGAATACACGAATATACTGAAATATTGATAATTTTGTCTTATCTTTGCGTTTTTCCGAGAGAATTTAAGTTTTATTAACTTTTACGAGAAATTTGTTAGAAAGGATTGTAATATGGAGATTGCAACTGCAGAAAAAGTATCAAAGTTAGTTATCATAAAAAAGTGACGATTTGAGGAGAGGAAAAGTTGTTGTTCTATGGGAATAGGATTTTCTATGTATGATAGGAGAAATAGAAAAACCATGAATTCTATATTAACAAGGAACTGTAGATAACAAAAAAAAAGAATTAAAATCGTTGATTTTAACTCTTTAATTAGTAGCGCCTACGAGAATCGAACTCGTGTTCCATGCGTGAGAGGCATGTGTCCTAGCCGCTAGACGAAAGCGCCATTTCAATACTCTTATTATTTAGAGTAACCTATCGGCTTAAATTATTATGTAGCGCCTACGAGAATCGAACTCGTGTTCCATGCGTGAGAGGCATGTGTCCTAGCCGCTAGACGAAAGCGCCATCTCTTGGTTGACTTGGCAAACCAAGAAAGTTTGGAGCGGAAGGAGGGGGATTCGAACCCCCGGTACGGTAACCCGTACGTCAGTTTAGCAAACTGGTGGTTTCAGCCACTCACCCATCCTTCCAGGACCTTTGTTTTAGCTGAATTTGCTCGATTGGTAAGGCGTTTGTGATTGCCGTTCCTTTCAAAAGCGATGCAAAGGTAAGCACTTTTCTGTTATCATGCAAGCGTTTTCAAAAAAAAGTTGTAACTTTGCCTAAAATTTATTGATATATGAGCAAAAACAACAGCAAATACGAAGAACGGGGGTATTTTCTTATAAAAATCCCGAGTAATACAGACTCTCGCGGAACCCTTGCATTTACGGAGTGGAAGCACCTTCCCTTCTCTGTCGAGAGGATTTTTTGGATATATGACGTGGCTGAGGGAAAGACTCGCGGCGGACATGCCCATAGCAAATGTGCAGAAATAGTATTTGCTGTACATGGCAGTTTTGACATGTTTGTGGACAATGGTAAAGAACAAGAGGTATTTCATATTGACACGCCAGACACAGGAATATATATAGGTCCTAATGTTTGGTGCGAATTACGTAATTTCGCTCCAGGAACAGTATGTGTTGCTTTAGCATCTATGCCATACGATTCTACTGGTTATATAAATAGTAAAGATGAATTTAATAAGATACACAGCAAATGATGCTGAAAAATGGAATGCCTTCGTAGCAAATAGCAAGAACGGCACTTTCCTCTTTGATCGTACTTTCATGGATTATCACTCCGACAGATTTACGGACTGCTCATTCATGTTCTACGACGAAGGGAAATTGCTGGCTGTAATGCCAGCAAATATCCGTGAAGAGACACACACCTTATACTCTCACCAGGGATTAACGTACGGCGGCCTTATAATGTTGCCTTCTATTCCACTCACAAAGGTGCTGGAATGCTTCACTTTGCTCATAGAATATTGCAAAAATACACTTGGCCTAAAAAAGATTATATACAAGCCTACTCCTTATATATATAGTAACTACCCAAGCGATGAGCCGCTATATGCCTTATTCCGTCACGGGGCAATACTTACAGGCCGAGGCATTTCACAATGTATACATTTGGAAAACCGAATAAAAGTAAGTGAACTTCGCAGAAGAGGAGTCAAAAAAGCCACAACGGGTAATTACGTTGTAAAGGAAACCGACGACTATAATACGTTTTGGAATGTGCTCAACGATGTACTAAGCACATATCATTCCACTAAGCCCGTACATTCTGCAACAGAAATGGAGCTTCTTGCAAAACGTTTTCCTCAACGCGCAAAGTTATTTGGTACATTTTCGCCAGACGGTACTATGTTGGCAGGAGCATGGGTTTTCGACTGCGACAACGTGGTTCACACTCAATATTTGGCTTCCTCAGATAAAGGAAAACAGACAGGTGCTCTCGACATGCTTATCATGCACATCATAGATTTGTATTCTCCATCAAAGCAATATCTCGACTTCGGAATTTCAACAGAAGATGGGGGGGCAATTCTCAACGAAGGCCTGACTTTCCAAAAGGAAGGATTTGGCGGAAGAGGAGTTTGCTATGACTGCTGGGAATTAAATATATAAATGAAAGCATGAAATTGGTAAGACTTTTGGAAAATGAAGCATTAATGGCAAAGGCTGTAAAGGATTGGGCTTTCCATAAAATATATGATTTCACAAAAGAATTGCGACGAATGACCGAAGCCATCTTCACATTTTTTCTAAAGAAATCAATACAATAAATTTGAATATAAAAAAGACTTATATATGCACACAAGAGAAGAAAAAATGGAGGCATTCGGCAGACTGCTTGATGTGATGGATGACCTCCGCGAGAAATGTCCATGGGACAGAAAACAGACAAATGAGTCTCTGCGTCCAAACACAATAGAGGAGACATACGAACTCTGTGACGCCTTAATAAAAAACGACCAGCTCAACATTTGCAAAGAACTTGGCGACGTCCTTCTACACATTGTTTTCTACTCAAAAATTGGCGAAGAGAAACAAGAATTTGATGTTGCTGATGTCTGTAATAAACTTTGTGACAAGCTAATATTCCGCCACCCTCATGTATACGGCGAAGCAAAGGCAAATAGCGTTGGAGAAGTCCTTCAGACATGGGAGCAAATAAAGCTCAAAGAGAAGGATGGCAACAAAACTGTACTTAGTGGAGTGCCTGACGCGCTACCATCACTCATAAAAGCATATAGAATCCAAGATAAGGCCCGTAATGTAGGATTCGATTGGGAAGAACGCAAAGATGTTTGGGCAAAGGTGAAAGAAGAGATTGGCGAGTTTGAAGCCGAAATAGAGGCTCTATACGATAAGGCTGAGACAGACAAAGAAAAGGCCGAGGCCAAGGAGAAAGCAACAAAAGAATTTGGCGACATCATGTTCAGTCTTGTTAATGCCGCCCGACTCTACAAGATAAATCCTGATAACGCCCTCGAACACACAAATCAGAAATTTACCCGACGATTCAATTACGTAGAATCAAAGGCAAAAGAAAAAGGCCAAGCCATAAATGACCTGACCCTATCTCAAATGGATGAGCTATGGAATGAAGCTAAATCCACATTAGGCTAAAACAGATTAGGCTTACGTTTTCTAGCCTCTTCTAATGACACTATCTCGACCTCCTGTGCAGACCTTTCTGTACGGAGGTCATTATATTTTTGATTTACTTCTGCCACAAACTCATCACGCGTATCTGGATTCAAGACACGTGCCGAAGCAAGCACATTTTGGGCAGCATCCTTCATCCAAAGTACAGGTCCGCTATATACCGGCGCAATCTTTAATGCTGTATGCAGTTCACTTGTAGTAGCGCCTCCAATCATAATAGGAATATGCACATCCTTTTTCTCTAAAGAACGAGCCACGTTTACCATTTCCTCAAGCGAAGGAGTGATAAGCCCAGAAAGTCCTACGATATCCACATTTTCACTTATCGCACGGTCCACAATCTCTTCTGCAGGCACCATAACTCCAAGATCTATGACCTCATAATTATTACAAGCAAGAATTACGCTTACAATATTTTTTCCTATATCGTGAACATCTCCCTTAACCGTTGCCAATAAAACCTTTCCTGCCTTTCTGGCATTCTCACTTCTACTGGCTTCAATTAGAGGCTGCAAAAATCCCACGGCCTTTTTCATGGTGCGCGCAGTCTTAACAACCTGTGGGAGGAACATCTTACCACTACCGAACAATTCGCCCACCACATTCATGGCATCCATCAATGGTCCTTCGATAATCTGAACCGGATTACTATATTTCTGAGTAGCCTCATCAAGATCCACATTCAAGTAGTCGCCAACCCCCTTGACAAGCGCATACTGGAGTCGCTCTTCTACTGTACCATTTCGCCATGAGTCCTTTTGGTCGTCCTTTTTTGCTCCCCCAGCCTTCTCTGCCTCTTTTTCCGCCTTAATCCTATCCGCAATTTCTATCAATCGTTCTGTAGCTTCTGGATCACGATTAAGCAAGACATCATCTATAGCGGTCAGTACATCATTTGGGATATCTGAATACAGAACCTGAGTAGCCGGATTAACGATACCCATATCCTGCCCCTTCTCTATCGTATGATAAAGGAAGACGGCGTGCATCGCCTCGCGTATATAATTATTTCCTCGAAATGAAAAAGACAAATTACTCATTCCTCCACTTACGTGAGCTCCTGGCAGATTGTTACGTATCCACTCCGTTGCACGTATGAAGTCAATTCCATAATTATTATGTTCCTCCATACCCGTAGCAACAGCCAACACATTCGGGTCAAAGATGATATCAAGAGGGTTAAAACCAACTTTATCCACCAATATACGATATGCCCTTTCACAAATCTGAATCTTACGCTCATAAGTTGTAGCCTGTCCTTCTTCATCAAAGGCCATGACAACAACCGCAGCTCCGAGACGTTTTACTTCCTTGGCATGATTTATGAATTTCTCTTCGCCTTCCTTTAGGGATATTGAATTAACGATACTTTTTCCTTGAACACACTTTAGTCCTGCCCTTATGACTTCCCAATCACTTGAATCGATCATCACCGGAACTTTGGAAATATCAGGATCCGACATCATAAGGTTTAGGAATGTCACCATTTCTGCCTTGGCATCCAAAAGACCATCGTCCATATTCACGTCGAGTACCAAGGCACCATCCTCAACCTGCTTTCTGGCAATAGAAAGAGCCTCATCATAATTCTTCTCGTTAATAAGACGCAAGAATTTACGAGAGCCCGCAACATTACATCGTTCTCCGACATTTACAAATCGAACTTCTGGTGTAAGTTCCAAAAGTTCCAAGCCAGAGAGCCACATATATTTAGGCTTCTCAGAAACAGCATGTGGAGCCTTTCCCAATACAAGTGATGGGTATTTAGCAATAAATTCATCTGTCGTACCACAACATCCACCAATTATATTCACTAATCCGTCATCCACAAGTTCCTTCATCTCCTTCGCCATCATATCTGGGGTCTGATCATAGAGTCCCAAAGAATTAGGCAAACCAGCATTTGGATGTACGCTAATATAATATGGAGCCTTCTCGGAAAGAAGGCGAACGAACGGTTTCAGCTGAGCTGCGCCAAAAGAACAGTTTAGTCCAATAGAAAATATATCTGCATGCTGTACACTCGCAAGAAAAGCCTCCAGTGTCTGTCCAGACAGAGTACGACCTGCCACATCACTAATAGTAACACTTAACATGACTGGAACCTTACGCCCGGTCTGAGCCATAGCATCCTCGGCTGCAAAAATAGCAGCTTTCACGTTAAGGGTATCGAAAATCGTCTCACACAACAGAGCATCTACCCCACCATCTATTAGCGCAACCATCTGTTCTGTGTAAGCCTGTGCCAGTTCATCAAAAGTTAGAGCACGCAAGGCTGGGTCATTAACATCAGGCGACAAAGAGCACGTTTTATTTGTAGGACCTACATCGCCCAACACAAAACGCGGTTTTTCTGGATTCTTCGCCGTATATTCATCAGCCATCTCGCGGGCAATTTTGGCGGCAGCAAGATTCATATCTCTACAGAAGTTCTCTACCCTATAATCAGCCATAGAAATCCTCTGAGAAGAGAACGAATTTGTTGTTATCATATCAGCTCCTGCTTCTAGATAACGTCGATGAATATCCTTAATTACATCCGGGCGTGTGATGCACAATATATCATTATTTCCGGCCATCACACCTGGAATATCCTTAAATTGTTCTCCTCTAAAATCTTCTTCCTTTAGACCATACGATTGGATCATAGTTCCCATCGCTCCGTCAAGAATAAGAATCCTTTCTTTTATCGCTTCTTGTAATGTCATTCTTACTATCGTATTTATAGCACACTCAAAAGTGCATTAGTGCTTGAAGGCACGCGCCATCTCACGCTTATCCTCCTTTTCCTTCAGGCTTTGACGCTTATCATATTCCTTTTTACCCTTTGCTAAAGCAACAACCAACTTTGCCAATCCTTTTTCGTTTATGAAAAGGCGAACAGGTACAATAGTGTATCCAGGCGACTTAATATCACCCTCAAGATTTCTAAGTTCCTTTTTGTTCAGCAAAAGTTTACGCTCACGTCTTTCAATATGGTTATTGTATGAACCTTCCATATACTGCGCTATATACATATTCTTAACCCAGAGTTCTCCGTTATTGAAATAACAGAAAGTATCAACAAGGCTTGCTTTTCCCTTGCGTATACTCTTTATCTCGGTACCCGTAAGAACAATTCCCGAAGTATATGTATCTATAAATTCATAATCAAACGAAGCACGCTTGTTTTTTATATTAACAGCAGCCTGCTTTATATCTTTTTTGTTTGCCATTTAAAACTTGTCGATATTTGTAATCACATATTTTGCGACTGCAGGAGTAGTCTGTTCCTGGTAATCGTCCAAGAAATCGTCTCCCAAGTCATTAAGTTTCTCCAGCTGTTCATAAAGTGCCATAAATTCCTCATCTGACATTTCCTTCTCAAGCACTTCCCTATTTTGATGATATTCTTTCTTGGCTTGAAAAAGTAATTTAGCCAAGTCTCTCATTCCCCATTCTGTTTTAAGAACAAAAGGAAATGGTCCTTCCAGCACATAACCTGCATATCCGTTTATTATAAGTTGTATGAAACCACCTTCCATGACTTCATCCTTCAAATAACGATAAGCAAGAAGAGTGTGCTGATCTGTATTCAAATCGCCCATATTCTCAGCTGTCAGGCCTCCACCTATACGTTCCAGATAGTAGTCTGTAACAAAATCTATAAATTCTGCAGCCGACTTTTTCGCAAATATGTCCTCTGCAACCGCCTTATCTATATGCAAATTACTCATTTTACCTTTTTTATTTTTTATGGCTGCAAAGATAGTGATTAATATCCGAATGCTAAAAAAAAGAACAATTTATTTACCAGAAGTTAAAGGGATGGTTCGTGGATTCTGTAGTTAAGCCGCAAGAGCTAACATAAAATTAGATATAAAAAAGATTTAATATATTAGAAATACATAAAATAAGAACAACAACTATAAATGTAAGAAAAAGCCCATCGTTTCATTCAAGACACTCACCTTAAAACACAAAAAATGGCATGATACAGAATGTAATCACGCCATTTTTTATATCTCAGAATGCAGGAATGACAAGTCATCTCCAACTACGCCTATGAATGAAATCAAAAATCTTCTTCACTGTCTTCGCAGTCTTATAGGCCGTCAATCCATAACCAACATATCGCATATAAGGAATAGAGGAATCTAAATAAGAACGTTCTGGCAAAAAACTATCAACAATATCATCTTGCAACTGTTTAACTTCCTTATTCAGCTTCGCATAAGCCACATCCTTATCAGCACGTAGCTCAGCTAATGTCATATATTGTCTTTTCACCCTCTTCATACCTCATTATCCTCCTCACCTTTTACTTTTGATTCATCAACGTCCTGCAAACCCGAAGTAGTATTTTTTTCTGCACGTAGAATGCTGGCAGATATAGCAGCTACTACACGGTTCTCAACAAGACGAACACGAAAAACATAAAATAATACTATTATCAACAGCAAAACACCGCCCACAATATAGTTCGCAAGAGCCTCACTACCGACCAAATCGGATAAGCTATGAACCAAACCTGAGCACAGGAAGAAGATTGCACTTGTTCCCAAGGCAAATATTACCAAAGCAACTATTAAAAATGTTGTGGCTACCGTCAACTTATCCACAGCCTCTAATTTAAGATAGCGCTCGAACAAGTGGAACAATTCGACATCAACCCCAGGTATTCTACTCTGTCGACTCATATTTCAAATAATAAATTAAAAAGTATAACACTCAATAAAATTATTCAACATCAAAATCCTCAGAAGGCACTTCCTCTTTCTTTGAAGGAGTAACAGCACTCTTCACACGATCAACGAGCTTGTTAAACTCTTCCTTGTCAAGCTTAACTCCACTCTTTTCTAATGCTTCCTTGATCTTTCTACGCTGTTCTTCACCCTTTTCTGGAGCAAACAAAAGACCTGCAGCAGCTCCAACAACAGCTCCGCCAATAAATGCAGCAGCTAATGCAAAACCATTTTTTGTAGTCATAGCTATAATTTATTTAAGTTCATAAAACGATATAAAAACTCTCTTTGTGCCCTATATCAACCATAAGACAACTCAAAAATAACACTTTACGAGGAAAAAACAAGATATTTTTCATGATTTAACATTTTTTTACAGAAAATCCTTTGCAGACTCGACAAAACATACTACCTTTGCAGTACACCTTTTGAGAGGAAGATGTAGGAGTAAAATAAAAAAGACCTACAGATAACTTAAAAAACGTGTACAATGAATATAGTAAGAATCTAAAAGAAGTTATAAAACAAATAGTAGACATAGTTATGAGTATTCCATACAGAGTAACTCCAATGAAGGATAACATCAGCAAAAAACCTAAGAAAGGGTACTATGCGCAGGTGGTAACAAAAGGGACAATAGACACGTTAAGTTTATGTCAAGAAATATCCTCAGGATGCACGCTTACTGTAGCCGACCTTAGAGCCGCTATTGAAGCAATATCCTCATCCGTAGCATCTAAATTGATGAACGGTTATAATGTCTACATCGACGGATTAGGAACATTCTCCGTATCAGCCGAATCAAAGCTTGTTGATAGCGAAGATGAACTCCGAGCTCCATCAGTAAAAGTTAAAAACGTAAACTTCAGGTCTGCCGTTAGATTAAAAAACACGGTAAAAAACTCGAGTTTTATAAAATTAGAGAAATAACAGACCAAGATTCAACATAAGCATCCAATTCTAAACAAACATATATGAAAAGAAATATCATAATGAGTTTCGCACTCATCGCAACCTTGACATTATTTTCTTGCAAGTCATCTGAAGAAAGTTCATACAAACAAGCATACGAAAAGGCAAAGGCTCAAGAATTGTACGCTCAAGATGACTCAGATCCTGTAGAGGTTAGCAATATTACGCCAGCAGAAGAGACTAAGTCCTACACAAGCGTAAGACAAAGAAAAAGTTCTTCTACCACTACAACAACGACTAAAACAAAGTCAAACACAAACTTCCGCCAAGAGCGACTTACCGTCGTAAGCGGTGGAAAGCTTAAAACATACAACGTTGTGGTTGGATCATTCAAAAGCAAAGAAAATGCCAACAAACGTTGCAGCGAACTATCAGACAAAGGATACAAAGCACAGGTTGCACAGAATCCAGACACAAAGCTATTTAGAGTCATAGCTACTTCCCACGACACAAAGGAGGCTGCCATAGACTCAAGAGATAAGCTACGTAGTGCCTACCCTGACGCTTGGTTGCTTTATAAGAAAAACTAATTCCGTCAAAACCCGGAACGGCGGCGTTTTAGCATCGATTAAAAACAATCTGCCGCCCTACGGATACTATACTACTTATAAAACTTAATTTCTTTTTGGTAAAGGTGAGAATATAACACGTAAGAATTTTTAAGCGATAGATTGCTGTGAAGCACACTATCGCTTTTTCCCTTTCTTATAAGCAAACAGAAAATTACAAGATCCATATCATAGGGATTTTACACACAAGATTATCTGCCTTAAATCTTAACAAATAATAAAAAGGTGTGTACATAATGCTAATGTCAAGTTTTTTTTGTATTTTTGCGCCGCTTTTATATCTCTTAGAGAAGCGCATACATTACAAATTAAAGAAATAGTAGACAATAACATATAAGATGAAAGACTTTCCATTCGACGACTTGATAGACGATATAAACAATGTGAGTTCAATGTCGTTCATTACAAATATCGAGGGGAACAAGCAAGACGCACCCGCTGTCTCAACAGACGAGTTGATTCCCGTTTTACCAGTAAGGAGCATCATGATGTTCCCTGCAAGTGTTATGCCAATAACAATAGGAAGAAGACCTTCACTTGAATTAGTAAATGAGGCAGCGCAACAACATACTCCTATATTCATGTGTTCGCAGATTGACGACCACGTGGAAAAACCAGGACTCGAAGACTTGTATCACACTGGATGTATAGCTAAGGTTCTACGAGTTATCTCCATACCCGATGGCTCAAACGTGGCTGTTGTACAAGGATATAATCGTGCACGACTCATAGACCTAGATACTAAAGGTAGCTATTTGAAAGGACGTGTAGAAAACTATCCAGAGGACCCTATACCATCAAACAATGACAGTCAATTCAACGCCATGTTTGAGGCTCTCAAAGAAACATCCATAAAATGTCTTCGATCAGAGAATCCAAGTGCAGCCTTGGCTTTATCAAACATTACAGACAAGGAAACTGCTATAAATTTTATAGCAATAAATGCGAACATTACAAATAAAGAAAGAATAATTCTGCTTGAAGCAAACAATTTGGTTGACAGAGCCAGCAAATTGTTGACTATCATGCAGACAGAATATCAGTTTGTGGCTCTTAAACGTGATATAAAAACACGTACAAAGGAGACCCTTAACAAACAACAACGTGACTATTTCCTTAGACAAGAAATACAAAGTATTCAACAAGAACTAGGGGAAACATCATTTGAAGATGAGCTCATAGAACTCAGATTAAAGGGAAACAAAATGAACTGGAGCGCTGATACTGCTGAGGCGTTCAAAAAGACCTTGGACAAACTGTGTCATTTGAGTCCTCAGGCGCCAGAATACCAGACGGAATACCAATATGCTCTGACTATGTTGTCTTTGCCTTGGAAAAAATGCACAAAGGACAATCTAAACCTTACAAACGCAGAAAAGGTCCTCAATAAGGATCACTACGGCATGGAAAAGGTAAAAGAACGTATATTGGAACACTTGGCTGTACTGAAAATGAGAGGAGATTTCAAAAGTCCTATCATCTGTCTATACGGTCCTCCAGGAGTAGGAAAAACATCACTTGGAAAGAGCATAGCAAAAGCAATGAAACGCAATTATGTACGCGTGAGTTTAGGCGGTATTCATGACGAGTCTGAAATACGCGGTCACAGACGTACATATATAGGCGCCATGCCTGGACGAATCATAAAGAGTCTTGCCAAAGCAGAAAGTTCAAACCCTGTCTTTATTCTTGACGAGATTGACAAAATAACTCAGCAAACAGTCAACGGAGATCCTTCGTCTGCTCTGCTCGAAGTTCTCGACCCAGAACAAAACGAGACTTTCCACGACAACTACCTCGACCTGGACTACGACCTTTCTAAAGTAATGTTCATAGCAACAGCTAATAACATAAGTAGCATTCCAGCTCCACTACTCGACCGTATGGAACTAATTGAGGTTAGCGGGTATCTTACTGAAGAAAAAGTGGAGATTGCAAAACGCCATCTCATGCCTAAGAATCTTGAAAACTTAGGAATGGATAATCTCGGTATTAAGATAAGCAAGTCTGCTACAGAGAAGATTATTGAAGATTATACAAGAGAGTCTGGCGTACGCACTTTGGACAAACAGATAAATAAGCTTTTAAGAAAGATTGCACTTGAATATGCACGTACAGAACAGACTCCTGACCACGATATAAGCGTTGAGGACGTTAAAAAATATCTTGGTCCTGAACCATACAATAGGGACAAGTACCAGGGCAACAACTATGCTGGAGTTGTAACAGGCTTAGCATGGACTGCCGTTGGCGGAGAAATCCTATTTATTGAAACAAGTCTCAGTAAAGGTAAAGGCAATAAACTGACTCTTACAGGAAATCTTGGAGACGTAATGAAGGAGTCCGCTATCCTTGCTCTTGAATACATAAAAGCTCATAGTGATATGTTAGGCATCAATAGCGAAATTTTTGACTATTGGAACATCCATATACACGTTCCAGAAGGAGCAACTCCTAAGGATGGTCCATCAGCCGGAATAACAATAGCTACATCACTTGCCTCTGCACTCACTCAGAGAAAGGTGCGAAAAAATATTGCCATGACAGGAGAAATCACACTCCGCGGCAAAGTGCTACCTGTGGGAGGTATCAAAGAAAAGATTCTTGCAGCTAAGCGCGCAGGCATTAAGGACATCCTTATCTGCCAAGATAATAAGAAAGATATAGAACAGATTCCTGAAAAATATTTGAAGGGAGTAACATTCCACTACGTAGAAAACGTTAAAGATGTTCTTGATTTCGCTCTGTTAGAAGAGAAAATCGACTCTCCTGTAGATTTTGAATCTGCTATAGAACCTAAAGATTCTGAGAAATCAAAATAACAAATGAATTTTACACTTCAATATACAGATAAAAAGACAAATGCTCGCGCAGGACTAATCACCACAGATCATGGACCAATAGAGACTCCTATTTTCATGCCTGTGGGTACTCTTGCAAGCGTCAAAGGAGTTCATTTACATGAGCTAAAAGATGACATAAAAGCTCAAATCATCCTTGGCAACACATACCACCTATACCTTCGTCCAGGACTTGAAGTCCTAGAAGCTGCAGGTGGACTACATAAGTTCAATGGATTTGACCGCCCTATGCTAACAGACAGCGGTGGATTCCAGGTATTCTCTCTTGCTGGTATACGAAAAATTCGCGAAGAAGGCGTTGAATTTAGAAGTCATATTGACGGAAGTAAGCATAAATTCACCCCAGAAGGCGTGATGGATATTGAGCGTACCATAGGAGCTGACATCATGATGGCATTCGACGAATGTCCTCCAGGAACAAGCGATTATGAATATGCAAAAAAATCTCTTGCTCTTACTGAACGATGGTTAGACAGATGTATCAAACGATTCAACGAGACAGAACCAAAATACGGATACAACCAGTCACTCTTCCCTATCGTGCAGGGATGTACATATAAGGACCTTCGCCAAAAAGCAGCAGAAAATGTTGCAAAAAAAGGTGCCGATGGTAATGCCATCGGTGGTTTGGCTGTTGGCGAACCTACAGATGTCATGTATGAAATGATTGAGGTTGTAAACGAAATACTACCTAAGGATAAACCAAGATACCTTATGGGAGTAGGAACGCCTATCAACCTTCTTGAGGGTATTGAACGTGGAGTTGACATGTTTGACTGTGTAATGCCTACAAGAAATGGACGAAATGCCATGATATTTACAAAACATGGTACTATAAATTTTAGAAACAAAAAGTGGGAAATGGATTTTAGCCCAATGGATCCAGAAGGTACGTCATACGTAGATTTGGCTTATTCAAAGGCATACGTTCATCACCTATTTAAGGCTCAAGAATTGCTCGCTATGCAAGTAGCAAGTATTCATAACCTAGCCTTCTACCTATGGTTGGTAGGAGAAGCTCGTCAACACATCATAGCTGGCGACTTCGCCATCTGGAAAGCTAAAATGGTTGAAGAACTCGGAAGAAGACTATAGTCGCATTCCACATTTACCAAAGAAAACAAAAACAGATAAATGAATTGGAACAAGATAAAAGATTGGTGTAAAGAACACAATCCTGTTACTAGACTTGACAGATATATAATTGGCAAGTTTCTAGGAACATATTTTTTCTCTATTGCACTTATCATATCCATATCTGTAGTCTTTGACATCAACGAGAATATTGCCAAATTCCTGGAAAGAAATGCTCCTCTAAAAGCTATAATTTTAGACTATTACGTGAATTTTATTCCGTACTACTCTAACCTATTTAGCCAGCTTTTCGTCTTTATAGCAGTAATATTCTTCACCACAAAACTAGCTGACAATTCTGAAATCATAGCTATGATGTCTACCGGCGTAAGTTTTAATCGTCTGTTAAGACCTTACATGATCTCGGCTGCCTTCATCGCCGCACTCACATACCTACTTGGAGCGTACGTTATTCCTGTCAGCAATGTCAAACGAGTGAAATTTGAAAATATCTACAAGAAGAAAAGAGTGCAGACCTTCGCTACCAATGTACAACTAGAAGTAGATTCCGGAGTAATAGCATATATAGGTAGATATGAGGACACCCAGAAAATGGGATATGAATTTACCCTTGACAAGTTTGAAAACAAAAAACTTGTAAAGCATCTGCAGTCCATGACAATCCAGTATGACACACTTTCTGAAGAACCATACCATTGGATTCTCACAAACTATCAGACACGTGACCTGAAAGGCTTGAAAGAAACTCTGAAAAGTGGATATAGAAAGGACACCATAATTGTAATGGAACCTCAGGACTTCCTAATCACAAGAGGACAGCAAGAAACACTCACGACTCCTAAACTAAAGGAATATATTGACAGACAAAAACGCAGAGGATTCGCAGACATAAAGGAATTCGAAGTAGAATACTACAAAAGAGGAGCTACATCATTTGCAGCCTTCATACTTACGATTATAGGATTGTCACTTTCAGCTCAGAAAAGAAAAAACGGACTGGGAATATCACTCGGCATCGGATTGGCATTAAGTTTCACATATATTATGTTTCAGACAGTATCGTCAACTTTTGCCACCAATGCCAACATGAACCCAGCTATAGCAGCCTGGATTCCTAATATCGTTTTCGCCTTCATAGCATACTTTGTATATAGAAAGGCACCAAAATAATATGAGGAAAGACATCATTATATACAACAAAACGAATTTTGTATTATAACGTTCAATTAGATAAACATACAATTATGTATTTTGACGAACTTCCATTAGACGACGACTTATTAGATGCACTTGACTCAATGAATTTTGACAAGTGTACTCCAATACAGGAAAAAGCAATTCCGCCAATACTTGAGGGGAAGGACATTATAGGAATAGCACAGACTGGTACTGGTAAAACTGCAGCTTATTTACTTCCTGTTCTTAACCAATTGAACACTGGTAATTATCCACAAGATGCCATCAATTGCGTTATCATGTCACCTACAAGAGAACTTGCCCAACAAATCGACCAACAAGTCGAAGGATTTGGATATTTCCTTAATGGTGTGTCAAGTGTCGCTGTTTATGGAGGTAATGACGGAGCAAGATTTGAGCAAGAGAGAAAAGGACTAGAACTAGGGGCAGACATAATAATTGCAACTCCAGGACGCTTAATAAGTCACCTTGCAAGCGGACGCATAGATTTGAAAAAAGTATCATTTTTCATACTTGACGAAGCAGACAGAATGTTAGACATGGGATTCTATGATGACATTATGAAAATCGCCAATTACATGTCAGCAGAAAGACAAACAATTATGTTCTCAGCCACGATGCCAACAGACATACAGAAACTCGCTCATAACATTCTTAAAAATCCCGTAGAAATTAAAATCGCAGTTTCAAAGCCTGCTGAAAAAATCAAACAGACCGCATACATTTGCTATGATGGAATGAAAGACAAAATAGCAGAATATGTCCTTTCTGACAAATCTTTAGATAGAGTTATAGTTTTTGCATCGTCAAAACAGAAGGTCAAAGACTTGACTAGGGCAATGAAACAAAAAGGCTTTAATGCTGATGCTATGCACTCAGACCTTGACCAAAAGGAAAGAGATAATGTAATGCATGAGTTTAAAAACAGAAGAGTCAACATTCTTATCGCCACAGATATCGTAAGCCGTGGAATAGATATAGACGATATTCAACTTGTCATAAACTACGATGTTCCACACGACCCTGAAGATTATGTCCACAGAATTGGCCGAACAGCACGTGCCAATAGAGATGGACAGGCTGTAACACTTGTTACTCAAAAAGACTATCATCTTCTTCGCAAGATTGAAAAACTTATAGAAAAAGAAATAGACAAGCCTGAACTTCCAATAGGATGTGGAGAAAAGCCAGACCTACAAGATCTTTCAAAGATGAAAAGAGGTCGAAATAAATATGGGAATAAGCATTCAAATACAAATCGTTCCAAAGATAAATGTGCATCTGATGACAAAGCAAAACAACAACAGAAGAAGCACAAATATTACGGATCTCAATACGCAAAAAAGAAAAAAAATAACACAGATAAACAAGGCGGCACATTAAGCAATCAAAGTGCACAATAATAACGTTAAAACTAAATAATGAGAGTTCTATCTGTGAATTAACCTTAAAAAGGGTTATAGATTCATTAAAATTAAAGTTTATCACAAGTTCAAATTTTGATGAATCCATAAATTTTCTTATTTTTGCGCAGATTTAGAACACTCATATAAACAAACTGAATATAGAATTACCATATTATCAAAAAATGATAAAAGCACTTAGATATATAGCCTTTGCAGCACTTACATGTATAAGTTTGTGCTCTTATGCTCAAAATGGTGTAAATTCCCCATATTCCCGCTATGGATTTGGTCTCATGGCAGATCGTTCCATGGGATTCAATAAAGGAATGGGTGGCATAGCTCAAGGATACAGAGATGGACAATCAATAAACACAGCCAATCCTGCATCCTATTCAGCATGCGAGCCTATTACAGCTCTCTTCGATTTTGGACTCTCACTTCAAAATGGAAATTACAAAATGGGAGGGCTACAACAGAATGCAAAGAACACGAGTTTTGACTACGCAGCTTTTCATTTTAGAGCTACAAAAGGATTAGGTGTTGCCGTTGCTGTACTTCCTGTCACAAACATAGGTTACAGCTTTTCATCACAAAGCGAAAATCTTGGTGGTACAGAAGGAATAACAAGCACATACAGTTTTAGTGGAAACGGAGGTCTACATCAAGTTATGATAGGTGCTGGATGGCAAGTATTAAAACCTTTATCTGTAGGTTTCAATCTGGGATATTTATATGGAGACTATAGTCATTCCATGAATATGGCGTTCAGCGAATCAAGCATCAACACCATAATCAGATCATACACAGCCGACATTAGCACCTACTCTTTAGATATTGGTGCACAATATACACAGATGCTAAGTAAAAACGAGGCTATCATATTGGGTGCCACTTATGGCTTAGGACACGATATCAACAATGATGCATACAGATCTACAACTAACTACAACGCAAGTAGTAGTACTTCTCTATCAAATGTTGACACTCTTAAAAATGCGTTTCAATTACCTACATCTCTAACTGCAGGTATAGCATATTATTACAAGAACAATATTGTCGTAGGAGCAGATTTTGAACTACAGAAGTGGAGTGATGTAAGGTTTCCAAAACAAAACACCTCAACATCTAACGGCGAATATACAAGTTCTAATGGACAATTTAACGACCGACTTAAATACTCTATAGGTCTCGCCTATACTCCTGACCCATTAGCAAGAAGCTACGGACAAAAGATTACTTATAAAGTAGGTGGATACTACGCAAAAACGTATGCCAATTCCGATGCAACAACTTCTATATCTTCTAAACCTTATGAATATGGAGTTTCTGCTGGTTTGACTCTTCCTATTACAAATAGAAATACAATGTGGAGTACTCCAAAACTTAATATCTCTTTCCAATGGGTACACACAAATGTTCCATACATAAGCTCGTCAAGTCTTGCACAATCCACTTTAACGGAAAACTATCTCAAATTCTGCGTAGGACTAACATTCAGCGACAGATGGTTCTATAAGTGGAAAGTAAAATAAAAGGAAAAGATGAAATTCCTAAATACAATAGGATATTTCTAAACCATAATAAGGGATTTTCCTAATAAATACTTGACGCTTTCACTATATATTTGCACATGAGAAAATTTCCTTACTTAGGAATAGTCTCCAAAACAAATGATTAACTACTAAAACGCAATACCTATATGAAAAGTAAATTATTTCTTTCATGTGCCCTCGCACTTTCATGCTTGAGCACTTCCGCACAAGATCTAAGCGGAACTACTATGGACGACCGCATCGGTCATGGACAAGATAGTATTGAAGTACGTCAAAATCTCAGCCTTTTCGGCGACTACTTCAAACAAAATAATTTTGAAGATGCACTTGAACATTGGGAATTTGTATTCAAAAAAGCTCCTTTAGCACGCATCGATCTCTACACAAGAGGTGCATGGATGCTTGAAATGCTTATCTCAAAGGAGCAAGATCCAGCTAAAAGAAAAGAGTATTTCGACAAACTCATGAATGTTTACGATCAGCGCCTTAAGAACCTTGACGCACTCAACTCTTTTGCATCAAAGAAAATGTATTCTACAAAAGGTAACGTTATCTGCAGAAAGGCTTATGACTACTACAACTACTGTCCAACAATGGATAATAATGTAGCATACGAAATGTTCCGCTCTGGTATAAACGACATGGGATACAATACAGAAGCCTTCGTTCTCTATGCGTTCTTCGATTGCTCTGCTCGTCGTTATAAGCTCAATCCTACGGACGATGTAAGAACAGAATTCATTCGCGACTACATGGAATGTAATGACATCTGTGACATGCTTCTTGAACAAGCAAAGGAATTTGGTGAGACAGATACTATTAAGGCACAAGTTATCGTAAATGCTTACTTGCCAACACAAATAAAATGTAACGATGATTTCGTACGTTCAGGAGCTGCCGATTGTGATGCCCTTGAGAAAATATACTCTTCTCGCGTAGAAGAAAACAAGACAAATATCGAATACCTCGATGCAGTTCTTAAAACACTCGAAAATTTCGAATGTGACAAGAGTCAAACTTATTTCAAGGCATCTGACTACATTTATGCAATCAAACCTACTCCACGTGCAGCCATCGCTAAAGCAAAGCGTCTTCTTGAAGAAGGAAACACTAACGATGCTATCAAGATTGCCCAGGAAGCAGTAGACATGGAGTCTGATCCTACTAAAAAAGCAACTTACGCATACTCTGTAGCAGCTATGTACTTCAAGAAAGGTAACGTATCAAACGCACGTCAGTGGTGTAAGAAAGCTTTACAAAGCATGCCTTCTATGGGTAAAGCATACCTTCTCGAAGCAAGTTGTATTGCTCGTTTAGCTCCTAGCGACAATCTTGAAAGAAGTAAGTTCTATTGCCTCGCTTACGACAAGGCACTCAGAGCAAAATCTGTAGATCCAGCTTGTGCAGGACAAGCAAATAAAGCAGCAGGCAATTATGCAGCTTATTTCTATCCAAAATCTGAGGCTTTCTTCCAGGGTATTAAGGAAAACCAGGCCATAACAGTTTTGGGTGAATCAACAACACTCCGCCTACGTTAATTATGAAATTTGAGTCAGCACATACAATTATAATAGCAGCCGTAATTTCTACGGCTGCTATATTGTTGTCATGCTCAAACAATGATGACAAGAATCATCCGGATATTGGAATACGCGACTCCCTTCCCGTGCTAATGTCAGTAGGAGTTTCCAGCACTGTTTCAGACTCAGGAATAATTAGCTATAAGATTATTTCTGAAGATTGGTACTATTACGACAAGAAAGACCCTACCTACCATGCATTCGAAAAAGGTCTTTTCCTCGAAAAGTTCGACAAATCATTACATGTAGTGGCCTTCATTAGTTGTGATACTGCCTATCATTTTGACAGAAAGAAACTTTGGGAACTAAGAGGAAGAGTTTTGGTTAAAAATCTCAAAGGAGAAACGTTCAAAACGTCACTACTCTATTGGGACATGGGCTCACATCGCATATACTCTGACCAATACATGGAAATTGATGGAGAAAACCAACAACTTTCCGGATACAATTTCAGTTCAAACGAAATGATGACAGATTACATCATTCATAGTTCGAAAGGAGCATTCCCACTCGAGGAAGACAATCCAGAACCAATCGCTGACCCAAATCTCATACAAAACAAAAATACAAACATTATAGAATGAGACAATAAAAAATTGTCTAATCTACATTTTATATTACACTTTATAAACAGTAAGAATAACTAAAAATGACATTTGGAAGCTATTCTTACTGCTTTTTTATAAAAAATATTTGAAAAACGCAATCATTTAGAAAAATCCACGCTTTCATTATTAGACATATCCGTTATTTTTCGTATTTTTGCATGTTATTAGTGGATTATACCAATACATGGATTTCCGACTAACAAACTAACGAATAAAATAATAAATAATAATAACTATCTTAAAACAAAAAAATGGCAGTTTTACAAAAAATCAGAAACAAAAGTGTTCTGCTTGTAACTCTCATCGCCGTAGCTCTCTTTCTCTTCGTTGTAGGAGACGCACTTAGAGGCGGTGAAGGACTTTTCCAGCAGTCTAAGCAAGTAGTGGGTGAAATTAATGGTGAGTCCGTTTCCATTCAAGATTACCAGGAAATCACTAAGGAGTACCAAAACTTCTATGAAATCATGTCTCAGAAGTCATCTTTCTCTGAACAAGAACTTAATCAGATTAACGATGAGGCATGGAACAACCACATCCAGAACACTCTCATCAACGAAGAGTGTGAAAAACTCGGTATTGCTGTTTCAGACAACGAAATAGCTGATATTCTACGCACAGGTCAAAGTCAGTTCCTACAGACTCCTATTTTCATGAACCAGCAGGGACGTTTTGACTACACACAAGTTCAGAGATTCCTTACAGAATACAAGGAGGCTAAGGCTAACGGACAAGTATCTGACGACTATGAAAAGATTTACAACTATTACATGTTCTGTCAGAAAGCAATTCGCAATCAATTGCTCACACAGAAATATCAGATTTTGCTTTCAAGCTGCTTCCTCTCTAATCCTGTAGAAGCTAAGCTTGCTTTTGACAACAAATCAGCTCAGACAGATGTACTCCTCGCTGCAGTTCCTTTCACATCTATTGATGACAAGGATGTAAAAATCTCTGATGAAGAAATCAAAGCTAAGTACAACTCTGAAATAGAGAAATATGCTCTTCAGCAGGAAACACGCGACATTAAGTTTATTGATGTTGTCGTAACTCCAAGCGCAGAAGATAAGGCTGAAGCAGAGAAAGAAATGGACGACTGTTATAACAAACTTGTTGCCGCAACAAATAACGATGACGCAGCAGAAGTTGTACGCGTAAACTCTTCTCTACTCGACTACTCTAATGTGTTCAAGACTAAAGACGCATTCACGCTCGCTGCAGGTAATGCACGATTCAGCGCAATTTCAAACCTTCTTGACTCTGCAGCAGTAGGTCAGACTGTCAAGACTACATACGATGCAGCTTCTAACCTCTACTACACAGCAAAAGTTCTTGAGAAAGAGACAAAGGCTGACTCAGTTCTTTTCCGCCAGATTGGTGTAGCAGGCAAAGATGAAGCAGATTCTGACAAGAAAGCAGATAGCATCATGGTTGCATTAAATAATGGTGCATCATTCAAGGATATTGCAAAGAAATATGCTCAGAAAGGCGATTCTGCATGGGTAACAACAGCACAGTTTGCAAGAGCTCAACTTGACGAAGACAATTCTCTCCTTATCAACTCAATCTACAGCATGAGCAAAGGTGAGACAAAGAAAGTTAAATTCTCTAATGGAGTTAACGTTATTCTTCAGGTAATCGACACAAAGGATTACAAGCCTATGTACAAAGTTGCTGCTGTTGTTAAGCCACTCAACTTCTCAAAAGAAACTTTCAACAACAAGTACAACGAGTTCTCTTCTTTCGTTGCTGCTAACAAGACTATTGAAAGCCTTGAAGCTAACGCAGCTAAAAAGGGATACACAGTTTTCCCTGCAGAAAACTTGAGCAACGCTTCACATAACATCTACAACATCAAGGGCACTCATGACGCTCTACGTTGGGTATTTGACGAGGCTGAAGTTGGAGAAATTTCTGACATCTATGACTGTGGCGACCACAACCATCTTTTAGTTGTTGCACTTACAGGCATTAACAAAGAAGGATATTATTCTATCGATAAAGTAAAAGACTACATTAAGCAGCAACTCACAAACGAGAAGAAAGCTGAAATGATTCTTGCTAACGTAAAGAATGTTAAGTCATTCACAGATGCATCTAAAGTTAAGAATGCAGTAACTGATACAGTTAGAAACATTACATTTAATGCTCCAACATTTGTTCGTGCTCTGAACGCAAGCGAACCTGTTGTTAGCGCAGCAGCTACAAAGACTGCTAAAGGCCAGTTCGCTGGGCCTGTAAAGGGTAATAACGGTGTTTACATGCTTCAGGTTATTAACAAGAACAAGAGCAACGAGAAGTTTGACGTTAAGAATGAACAGACAGTTGCTTCTCAGAACATTGCACGTACTGCCTTCTACGGTGTAATGCAGGTTCTTGCTAAGAAAGCAAACATCTCTGATACACGTTACAAATTCTTCTAATTAGAGTAGCAAACTTTTATACGAAGAAACAACATATATTCCCCCCGATATCCTTAACGGATTTCGGGGGGATATTTTTATATAACAAGATAACATCTACTCTACTTTATAGTATTACTATCCACTAAAAATATTGCCCCTTTAGCGACACCTTAATGCAGAACATTTTATTCATCGAAGCAGAATAATTTCTTTATTCCTACTGGGCAATTCTATGTCTATTGCGAAACAATTCTTAAAATCACGCTGTGGTATGGTCGTACCACAGCGTGGTATGACTATACCACAGCGTGGTACAACCGTACCACGCCGTGATTCGGGAAATTCCTCCTAAATAGTCGTCCCTTAAAAAGTATATTTCATCGAGATGCTGTTACAAAATAGCAACTCGATCATTTTTTTGAGTGTATCCAAAATCGGAGCCAAAAGAACTTTCATCGCTCTTTTGAAGTTATATGCGGCAGCCGCCAGCAATATGTTTATAGAATCCCCGACCACACCTTTGTAAAAGTTGCGGCCTAAACGGTA
>JAILIJ010000374.1 GCA_024695315.1 Bacteroidaceae bacterium | reverse complement strand
GGACTTTGGATATTAGGTAGTCCTGCTGTGAAATAATATTTTGCATGACCTAAAGAGTCCAATTCAAATGAGTCATCTATAGTCTCGCTGACAGAACCATCAGCCATCTTAACCGAAGTAGAAGAAGCATACTGATTCTTAATTGTCACCTTAGCATTTCTGAGAGGCACCTCTGTTGTTACAACATTCTTTTCATCAAAGTTCTTATATGTCTCATAAGCATAGATGTCATAGCAGTATTGTTTCAACTCCTCATATATAGGGTATCCAAAAGAATACTTAACAGAACCATTCTTATTTACAGTATAAGTAGCAACCTCAGTTTTCTTTTTGTTGACATCGGTAACATATACCTTATTTTCTCCAAATGATCCATCTTCGTTTTCAGTAACTTTCAATACACTTGGAGACTTATACATAACATTAGCAGATGCACAATACTTGAAGTAGTCCACTCTACCCTCCTCATCAATCAAAGAATCGACAAATTCTATAGCAGCATTTGAAGCGTCTATATTTGGGAGCATCTTAGAGAAGTCAATATCCTTTTGAGAATTGATGATAATGCTCTTTGTAGTATACTTCAAAGGTGGAAGATAAGCTGCAAACTCACCAGTCGTAGAGTCTGTGATGATTGTAATCTGATTCTTATTACCTTCTACGTAAGTATAACTTTCAATGTTATCGGTAGCTCGCTCATAATCGAGTCTTGATTCATTCTTCTCATAAGATACACTTGCACCATTAACATTCTTTACTGCATTAATAAAGTGTGTATCACTATTAGGGAAATCAAGAGTGATAGTAGCACTACCAATATTGGCAATACCTTGATTAAGTCCGAGTGGTTTACCATATTCTATTTCACCACCAGCTACACGACCAGCTACGATAACTTTTGTATTATCGACGAAATCAATCTTCGTTTCCTTTTCAAACGTAAACTTCTCGCCAACATCATTTTTATCAACAGGATAACGGCCGCCATTCTCAAATGTATGGCCATTCATCTTGATATTTATAAAGTGGTCGCCAATAGGCACATCAATAGTATATTCACCATTCACATCTGTCATGATTGGGTCGCCGTCCTTAGATGCAAGAATACCATCTACATAAAGGTTTGCTCCCTCAACAGGAATAGTGGTGTTCTGATAAAGCACTCTACCAGTAACCTTAAAAGAGCTTACATCAGTAAAGTCCACACCAGAATGTACAAGTGAGTTCAAACTGATATATCGGCTTGATGACGAAGCATTAAACTTATGTACACCTAAAGTAGGAGTAACAACATAGTTAGTACCATTTCCGGAGAATCTGATACCTCGAATCATGTAGTTTCCTTCGTTATCAGTATATCCGCACAAGCTCAGCTTATTCTTGTCAGGAACCTTTGTAGAACTTTCCGCAGCCACCATGACCTTAGCATGACGTCCATTTGGAATCTCATTTGTAGAACTGAAATCATAAGCTATAGGCTGCTGTTTTCCAAGTCCCTCGTCCATTGGCCAATAGATCGCGAGATTATTTTCTGTTCCAGCAAGTGTACGAGAATAGTTATTCGCAATTTCCTTACTTGTAAGTGCTTTAGTAAAGAATCGGAACTCATCTACATGTCCTACATAAGGATTAGCCGACTTGAAATTATAAGCATTTCCTAATGCTATACAGTTAGACTTCTTGTTATTAACAACCTTTAAGTCTTTTGCAACAACATAAGCCTTTGGTGAAGTAGAATATGTGTTGTAAACTGTTGTAGTTGCTGTTTTTGAGTCATACACAACAGTAAGATGTGTCCATTTTTCAGGAACCACATACATATTAGACCACTTAGTCTGTCCATTCAATTTCACACCTACCTGATAACCTTTCTTAGCAGAAATATACTTTAGGTAAGTTGTGAAAGTGTTGTAAACATCAAAAATCTCGTAAACCTTATTAATGTTACTATCCGTATTTTTGTTTGGATTGAGGTATAGCTGGTAAGAGAAATCGCCAGCAAACAAGGTATTTACGATTTCAGAATTTGTTGTCGCATACTTCAAACCAGCACCATTAGATTGCAGAAGCAAAGAACGGAACTGACTTACAGTCTCTCCGTCTGTATTACTTGGAGTCAAAGCCACTTTTACACCAGACACTGCGGTACCAGAATCATAATACACACGTCCAGAAATGACACCCGTTGCAGAACAGAATCCATCTGTTTTGTATGTACGTACACCAAGCTGTTTCTTAGTGCCATTATTTGAGAGAATATATATTTTTAGTTTATATTCATAAAAAGAGCCGGCATTAGCTGTCACGTCATCAAAACTATAGATACCCTGAGTACCTACTGTAGTATATACCTGCTTATACTCATTTTCGTCATTACTTCCAAGAGGACGTCTGAAAAGTTCAAAATAAGTATCATTACTACCACTTTGGTCGACTTTCCATTGCAGTTTTATAATATTGCCATAAGTACCACGAGAAGCGACCATTTCTGTAACCTCAGAACTAAACTTTAGTCCATCAACAATAACATCAGAATAAAGTTCTTTATCCTGAACATATATCTTCAATCTATAAGAATAGTCTACAAGAGACTTCAAATTTGAAGAAGGGTCAACATAAGAACCTGAAGTTGTCTTTGGACTTGTTATATTATAACTCTTTAGTTCGGTCCAAGTCTGACCATCGTCTTCAGAACGCTGAAGTGTAACCTTATAAGAATTAGCACCAGAAGCACTTGAGATTGCAGGGTGTGTCCATTCTATGGTCACATCAGACTTTGTGCTGGTACTTGTGAAAGACGTAAATTTGAAACTACGTTCAAGTTTGAAATTAACATATCCACTCAGACCTTCTGCGTCTTTTTCACTTACCACGTTCCATCCTGATGGAGCAAAACAAACAGTATAGACATAATCATTGTCATACTCCAGATCACCCTTATCATCAGTATATGTATATTCATTACCAGACTTGTCGAATGGTACATCACCCAACTTTATCTGCTTACCAGTTTTTACATTCTTACGGAAGATACGCCAAACACCATCCGCATTAAAGTTATCTGGATCATCAACCTCTGAATACCATTTAATAACGGCTTCTTTCTTATATGCATCTGGAGCGTATGCCTGCATAGCATTAGCCTCCTGACTTGTAGGATCGCCTTTACCTGATAACACTGGACGTGGGAAGCCCGCTACCTTATATTCAGGATAGTCCTTATACCAAGAATAACATGCAGAAAGAGCTCCACTCCACCACTCACCACGTCCTCGACTTGCACGATAAATACGAGGATATAAAATCGAAGCCTTATAGTTGTCAACCTTAATCGTATCTTTAATAGATTCTGAACTAGTTAGCAAATCCATATACTTATAATACGAGAGGTTACACTTCGTA
>JAILIJ010000372.1 GCA_024695315.1 Bacteroidaceae bacterium | reverse complement strand
TGAGAATATTCTTTCTGAAGCATTTGTGAAGCCAGGAAAGGTGGCTCTCATGAACTTCCACTTCACAACAACAAAGGCTCACATAACACGTATGGGAGGACGAGTTATAGAACTTGTTCGACCTGAAGGTGTCGTTCCTCACAGCACAGAACCTTTCAAAGGTAATTTCGACCTCGAAAAACTCAAGGCTACAATAGAAGAGGCAGGACCTGAAAACGTAGCTTTCGTCAGAGTGGAAGCTGGTACAAACCTTATCGGTGGACAGCCTGTCAGCCTGGAGAATATGCTCGCCGTAACTGATATCTGCCACAAATACGGAGTGCTTTCTGTCCTCGACGCTTCTCTTCTTCAAGACAACATATATTTCATGAAGGAAAGAGAGCCACAATGTAAATATATGACTGCTAAGGAAATATATCACATGCTTGCCGACAAGATGGATATCATATATTTCTCAGCACGCAAACTCGGTTTTGCTCGTGGTGGAGCTATCATAACTCATAACCAAAAGCTACACGAGTCCATGATGGAATATATCCCACTATACGAGGGATTCCTAACATACGGAGGTATCGACGTTCGTTCTATCGAGGCTATGACTCAAGGACTCTACGAGTCTCTCGATATGGAATACCTGAGCCAAGGACCAGAATTTATCGAATATCTCGTTAAGGAATTGACAGAATATGGCGTGCCTATGATTACTCCAGCCGGAGGATTAGGCGCTCATATCAACGCACAGGCTTTCGTACCTAATATGCCACATAACCAGTACCCAGCAGGCGCCGTAGCTGCAGCACTCTATATTGCCGGAGGTATTCGAGGTATGGAACGCGGAACAATTTCCGAACAACGTGAACCAGACGGAACAGAACGTTATGCCGAAATGGAACTCATGCGCCTTGGAGTGCCAAGACGAGTTTTCACTCTTAGCCAGATAAAATATTGTGCTGACCGCGTAAAATGGCTTTGGGACAACCGTAACCTCATCGGCGGACTTGAATGGGTTATGGAGCCTCCTGTTCTTCGATTCTTCTATGGACGACTAAAGCAAATTGGACATTGGCAGGAGGATCTTGTCGCTAAGTTCCGTCAGGACTTCGGCGAAAGTCTATAATAGGATTTTCTACATCAAAAACAATAACTATTAAAAATTGATTCTGGAGACACTTCGTATTTGGGGTGTCTCCCTTTTTTTTGACTATAATAGACAAAACATAAAATATATGGAGTATTTTTCTAATCTCTATAGAAAGCCCTGCCTCCCCATAGTCTCCCCCTTATATATCCCATTACAAAATAAAAGGTATGTATATAAAAAAATCAGGTGCATCTTAGTCACCACGACTTAGATACACCCGTGTTTTCAAGTTACCTGAAACACTTTTTGAAACTAAACTAACTAATGAAAAACGATATTACAAAATTTAATTAACCCCTTATTCACCTAATTATTTTAAGTGTTGCAAAGATATATCCTTTTTTTTATTTTGTCAAACATTTTATCGAAAAAATCTTTTTTTATTGATTTAAGTATATGTCATTTTGTAGCATCAACCTATCATTTTTATACATATAGCACACCACACACACAAATGTGCAATATCAAATTAACATTTTTATTGTTTTTTCATTCCTTCCCCATGTAGCAGATCATCAATTTTGTTTATCCAAATATTAAGATACCCCGCTAAACATTCGCAATTCTCATGGCAAAAAAAATCAAATATATGTTTTATAAAATGTTTTCAGATGATTTTTTTGTCAGACGAATAAGTACATTTGCATATAATTAATAATATAAAAACCTTAAAAAACACAAGACTATGGTAATAATGATTCTACAGTTGCTAATCGTATTAGCAGCACTTTATGTTGGCTCACGCTATGGTTCATTAGCCCTCGGCGCAATATCAGGCATCGGCCTGGCAATATTGGTATTAGGATTCGGCCTTAAACCTGGCACACCCCCGACAGACGTTATATACATAATTATAGCTGCCGTAACGTGCGCAGGTATGATGCAGGCAAGCGGCGGTATGGACTGGTTGATACAATTAGCAGAAAAATTGCTACGCAAACATCCTGATCATATCACATTCTACGCCCCACTCTGCACGTTCTTCCTAACCATCTTGGTAGGTACCGGACATGTAGTCTACACCCTAATGCCTATCATCTGCGATATAGCTCTCAAAAAAGGAATAAGACCAGAACGCCCATGCGGAGTGGCAAGTATAGCTTCACAGGTCGGCATAACATGTTCACCTATTGCAGCTGCCGTAGTAGCATTCACAACCATATCTTCTGCAAACGGTTTCGACATCACAATACCAGGCGTTCTTATGGTCAGCATTCCTGCCTGTCTTTGCGGTATAATCGCAGCTGCTGCATGTTCATATAACCGTGGACTCGACCTCGATAAGGACCCTCAGTTCCAAGCTCGACTCAAGGACCCTGAGACTTACGACTATATGTACGGCCATTCAGCTACAGTTCTCGACAAGGAAATTCCTGCAAGCGCAAAACGTGCCGTATACATCTTTATTGCCGCACTTGCCATAATCGTTATTTATGCCACATTCCAAAATCTGCTTCCAACCTATCCTACACTTAAAACAGTAGCAGGAGCGCCAGAACTCAGCGGCAGTCAGGCCCTCACACTTACCGCCGACCAACTGGTAAAAGCTGGGGTTCAACTTGACGGATATACCGTAACAAAAATGGTACCTCTAAAGATGAATATCGTCATCCAAATCATCATGATAACAGCTGCAGCCCTCATGATCATTTTCTGTAAGGCAAGTCCTAAGAAGGCCGTTGGCGGAGCCGTATGGCAATCTGGAATGGTAGCTGTAGTAGCTATCTACGGAATAGCTTGGTTGGCTGACACATATTTCGCTAATTACATGAGCGTCATGCAAGACGGACTGGAGGAAATCGTAGCACAATATCCTTGGGCAATAGCATTCGCCTTCTTTGCCGTTTCCGTTCTCATCAACTCTCAAGGCGCCGTGGTTGTAGCTATGCTTCCTCTCGCCTACAAACTGGGAATACCTGGCCCTATACTCCTCGGAGTTCTCCCATCCGTATATGGATATTTCTTCATTCCTAATTATCCTTCAGATATTGCAACCGTGAACTTTGACCGTTCTGGAACAACAATAATTGGAAAATATCTGCTCAACCACTCTTTCATGATGCCAGGACTCGTAAGCGTCATTGTCAGCACAATTGTGGCAACCGTCATCACGCAGATAATTTATTAACTCACGTTTCATTTCTCGCAATCGAGGCTTAGAGAAACTCAATAAAAAATATTGTTGGCAGTAGGCAATAAAAGCCCGCTGCCAACGTTTTATTATCTATAGGTTCAAAAAGCAAAACGAATATTCATATAACATAGCATAAAATTATAAAATGCTTAGAATCATATCTATACTCTTAATATTATGTGCAACACTTAAAATGTATGCACAAAATGATTCTATTACCTTACCAGACAACAAACAGAAATCCTTTCCGCTTAGGGTAAAATCCATAGCAGATAGCGTTATTGATTCGCACACAAAAATTACGACAGACACAGTTTACGTATCAAGACCCGAACAACGGCTTACACTTAGATTAAAAAACGACATATTCGGTAATATATTCAGCATAAACGGCACATCGGATCAGACACCGTTTAAAGCCGAACTGAATGCCGACATCAAATCCACATTCGGAATAATTGCCAACTACCGCGGTCTCTCAATCTCCCTATCCTTCAATCCAAGTAAAATTTTCAAGAAAACATCAAATACAGAGTACAACATCAACTACTACAACAACAAGTATGGCGCAGACCTCACATATAGCGACATACACGACTTCCAGGCCACCTTCAAGCTCGGGGAGGAAACCACGACCTTCAACATGAAAGACACCCGATTATGGGGCGTCTCAGCAAACATCTATTACGTCTTCAACAACAAACGATATTCCTATCCCGCAGCCTTCTCCCATTCATGGGTACAAAAGCGCTCGGCAGGCAGTTTCCTTGTCGGAGCAAGCCTATACAGAGCCCACCTCACCAGTAGCCTATCCATTCCTGTCGAGTACCTGTCAGACTACAGAAGCATATACATGGCCCACGTCTGTATAGGAATTGGCTACGGATACAATTATGTAGTAGACAAACATTGGCTTCTTCACATATCCTCCCAACCCTATGTATCTATATGGAAAGACTATACCCTGAAACTTCTCAAGGATGAAAATTCCGGAGAAGCAGATGACAAACAGATACAAGGCAACTTCCCACAGGTCAATCTTATTGGCCGCATATCCGCCACATACAACTGGAGCAAATACTTCATTGGCGTGGGAGGTGTAGTACAAACCTTCCAAATCGGTCAAGACTCCGATTTCACATTACAAAACACCATCTGGAAAGGGCGCGCATACTTCGGTTTCAGATTGTAAAAATCTATCCACCTAACCGCATAACCGTCCTTCATTTTCGAACACGAAAATTATGGATTTTACCGAAAATTCTTCACACTTAACACTCTTCACTCTTAACTCTTAACTCTTCACTTTTCACTCCACATTCTTCACTCTTCACTCTTCACTCTTCACTTAAATTCACTCTTCACTTAAATACATTCTTCACTCTTCACTTTTCACTTAAAA
This sequence comes from Bacteroidaceae bacterium, assembly GCA_024695315.1. GTDB lineage: Bacteria > Bacteroidota > Bacteroidia > Bacteroidales > Bacteroidaceae > Minthosoma. The sequence continues at coordinate 173 of JAILIJ010000372.1, read as the reverse complement.
AAGGGATGTACAGACCTCATCCATACATCCCTTTTTTGTTTCGATTAGAGAATAAAAAACACGTAAAAAAATTAACCAAGAACCTAACAAGCAAAAGCCTGTTCCTTAGTCAGTTCACGTGACACAAGATTAATGCGTGCCTCATCTGCTCCTTCCACTTCCTCGCCCAACTT
>JAILIJ010000371.1 GCA_024695315.1 Bacteroidaceae bacterium | reverse complement strand
AAAAAATAACGTTTTTGATACTCTCTCAGTATCATTTTATGAGGGTATGTGTGATTATTTTGCAGCTTATCGAAATTTTTAACGTTCGTTTAATGTGCGTTAAATGTATGGATTGACGGATGAGTTGGGATATTGGTTGTCGAATTTTTGTGAATTTAGCAATTTGTCAGCAAAGCGTCGTAAATCATCTTTCTTTTTGTTATTTGGGGAGACACGAAATAATTACGAAGGACATTCGAAGGAGATACGAAGGTAATACGAAGGACACACGAATTGACATATTGACCTGTATTTTGTGAGGAATGAAACATTTTGTTTTTTCGTGGGACAGAACAGGAGGTATTTCCTAGTCTTGTTCCTTCTTTTATATTGTGTTCGCTAAAAACTTTGTCTCTTTTGTGCATATTCATGCAGAACATTTTATACATTAAAGCGGAAGAATTTCTTCTTTCCTACAGGGCAATTCTATACATATTGCGAAATAATCCTTAAAATCACGCCGTGATTCGGAAAATTCTTCTTGAATAATAGAACTATTACTGCTGAACTTTACAAAAAATATTGCGCTCGAATGAAGGAATTTTCCAGCAATAAATGCCTAATCACATCTAACGACTAAAAATGCTAACAAATCTTACTTGCTTAATCAACGTTTGAGCAGTGTTTGAGCACCGCTCAAACACTGCTCAAAATTTGTACTCAAACAGTGATTATTTGTTTAACGCTTGTTAAACGATAATAAAATGGTGGTTTAACGACGAGTTGAAGAACATCGCACAAGTAGACACTATCCTTGGGAAGGGTAATGTGGCTATGGGGGTACTGCGTTATTCGGCAGTAAAAAGGAAAATGGCTATTAGAATGAATAATATGCCTGTGAGAATATTCAGTATCTTTTGAAAGATATTGAAATTTTTACTGTATGCCTGAACCTTGTTTACCGTCGTATGCATAAGCCATGAAATGAACACTACAGGGATTCCAGCTGCAATTCCAAAAACAAATGGCATTAGGAAGCCTATATCGCTTGTCATAGACATTGGAATCATGATGCCAAAGTAGAAGATTGCACTTTCGGGACAGAAGGCAAGTGCGAGTGTCATTCCAAGAATTAGTGAGCCTAAAGGACCGTTCCTTTTTATTATCTGGCCTGAATGGTGGCAATTGTCCCCATGATGTACATGTGTGTGTACTCCGCGATAGAGCAGAAATAAGCCTATAGCTATTAGGATATAAGGAAGTAGTATTTCTGATTTACTTACTACATTTTGGAATCCTTGGATATTGCGTCCACCTCCTATTAGGCACATCATTATCCAGCCGAGAACGGTGTATGTTATGGTTCGCCCAGTAGCATAGGGGAGAGAAAACTTCAGTGCATTGTGGGAAAAGTTTATTATTTTATTATCGTGTTGCTTTTCCTTTTCGTTTTTCAGTATGTAGCTGAGTGCAGAAATGTTTATAGATAGTTGACATGGATTTAGAGCTACGAGTAACCCTAAAACGAATGCAGTCAATAGAGGAATGTCCATTGACTGCATTGTTGATATATAATCGTGTATATTCATTAAGAGCAAAAAATTAAGATTATAACTTGTGCTGTAATAATTCTAAGAAACATAGATAGTGGGTACACTGTAGAATATCCTACAGAAGGTATGCCATTATTTGCTGTTGCTTGAGAAAATGCTAATGCTGGAGGGTCTGTTGTGGCACCAGATATGACTCCCATGAGGAGGAAGTAATTCATGTGCCATTTTACTCTTGCAAAGATTCCCATGATGATTATAGGAATTACTGTAATGAGGAATCCCATCCACACATAGTGTATACCGCCATTAAGAACGGTATCTACGAAGTTGCCGCCGGCTTTTATTCCTACGCTGGCTAAGAAGAGTACGAGACCAATATCGCGAATCATCAGCGAAGCAGAGTTGGTGGTGTATGCAACAAGTTTAAGCTTGAAGCCAAATCGTCCCAAAAGAATGGCTATGATGAGCGGACCTCCTGCAAGGCCTAATTTTACTGGCATGGACATTCCTGGTATTTCTATTGGTAGCATACCGAAAATGATACCGGCAAGTATTCCAACAAATAGTGTTAGGAGGTTTGGCTTGTCCAATTGCTGTTTCTGATCGCCTAAAACATTGGCAAATCTGTCTACTGCATCTTGTGGACCAACGACTACTACGCTGTCTCCAACCTGTAGAATAGTATTTGGACTAGCGAAGATTTCCATACCTGAACGGTAAAGGCGAGTTACGTTTACGCCGTACATTGAACTTGGGTGGAAACTTCCTAATGTTCTACCGTTGATTTCGTTTTTGGTTACGAGAATACGTCTTGAGTCCATTGGAAGGTCTTGTTTCTCCCAGTCAATTTCAACGACAGAGCCGATGAAGGCTACAATAGCATCAGCATCTTCTTCTGCACATACTATATAGAGTTTATCGCCTACAGAAAGAATCGTTTCCTTGTTTGGAACAACAACGTGTCCGTTGTGTAGCATACGTGAGCAAACAAAATCTCTTCCGATAAAACCTCGAACTTCGAGTATACTCTTACCATTAAGTGCGTTGTTGTTGATTTCAACATGCATAAGATGAGGCTTGATAGCAGCATTTTTTTTATTCTTTTTGCTGAAATGCTCTTCTTCTGCTTGGAAATTGATTTTGAAGATTAGTCTAATGATAATTATTGATAGGATAATTCCTACAACTCCTAATGGATAAGCACACGCATATCCATTTGCTATGACTGGAATCTGATCTCCAAATGCACTTGGATTTAAGCTGTGGATTTGATCGAGTGCTGCATTTGCTGCTCCAAGTCCTGGAGTGTTTGTCACGGCTCCACAAAGGGTTCCTACCATCATTGGAAGGTCGTTAGCAGCAGGGATGAAATTCCTTAATCCGAAGTATAATGCCAGCATGACGACAATGTTTAATAAAACAATTCCTGTCGCTACTCCGTTGGCTTTTACTCCTCCTTGCTTAAAACTTGTGAAAAATGAAGGGCCGACCTGTAGTCCGATAGAAAAGACAAACAGAATAAGTCCAAAATCTTGGATGAAGTTAAGTACTGCAAGATTTTCCTCAACATGTCCGCGCATTAGCAGATCGCCAATGAGAATTCCTACAAAAAGAATCCACGTTACTCCAAGGGAGATGCCTGCAATCTTTACCTTGTTTCCTAAAAACACTCCAAGTGATATAACAAGAGAGTAGAGTATCACAGTATGCGCTACTCCACCTCCTGACATGAGTAAGTCAATTAACCACTGCATCTTTACAAAATCAAAAATGTTTATTATATTGTTATCTTGTGCAAAGTTATTACTTTTTCACAACACTGACATTCTTAATTATGAAGTTTTCCACAAATTGACTATTAAAATCTGTTTTATTGCTCTTTACGTTGAGATTTTCAAATGTGAAGTTGCTAAGATGGTATTGGTATTCCTGTGGTTTGACATTGAAAAATACGTTACAATCAAATGTGATGTTTCGCATTGTTATGTGGTCGGAATATGACATCGGAATGTCTTTACGGCCTTTCAAATCATAGAATTGAGTCCATGGAGCGACTAAGATGAAATTCTTGCCGTTGCCTGTTATGTCTTCTACTGTTATGTACTCATATTGCTGAGGTGTATCAGGACGCATTTTGAGCCAAAGAAGATTATTGGCCTCGTTGACTTTTATTCGTCTTAATATGATGTTGTGGTCATATACTGATTCTGAGCCAAGGGTGAGACAGCCATGGCAGAAGCCATATTCACAGTCTTCGATTATGATATTTTCGTTGCCGCCATCGCCTTGCATCTCTGGGAACTTATCCAAGTTTACTCCTGGATACTTGTCTTTATTGTTACCGACAAAAGCGTCTGCGTATGGTCCTTTTCCACCCTTGATGGCAACGGCGTCATCGTTAACGCTCATGTAGCAGTCTTTTACAAGTATGTTTTTTACTACATCCAAGTCTATGGCATCAGTAGAAGGAGCCTTAACCGGTTTGGCTGGAGAGTAGATATGAAGACGAAGTAGCTTTACGTTTTCGCTATTATATATGTGCGTTGTCCAAAAAGCAGAGTTCTGTAAGTTTAGGCCATCAATCTGCACATTTTTACTATTGCTAATGTAAACGAGACGTGGGCGTTGCTCATCCTTATTTGTGCATTTAGGATTCCATGTACGTCTTTCCCAGAAGTGCTTCCAGTAAGTAAATCCATTTCCGTCAATTGTTCCTTTGCCGGAAATGGTAAAGCCATCAAGCCCGTCTGCATTGATAAGTGCAGAATAGTATAGGCAAGTTTCACCTTCGATGCGTGTTTTCACAAGAGGGTAGTCTGATGGATTATCGCTTCCCATGATTACTCCTCCAGTGTAGATATGGAGGTGTACGTTTTGTTTGAAAAAGAGCGCACCGGTGTGATATGTTCCTTCTGGTACAATTATTACTCCTCCTCCCTCATTGGCTACCTTGTTTATCAGATTTTGGAATTCTGTAGTATGAATTCTTCCGTCATTTACGATTCCATAGTCTGTTATGCGGTATTGTTTGCCTAAAGAAGAAATGTCTACTGTGTCATTCTGCTTAAACCACGAACTGATTACTGTGCCGTCTGGCCAAAAGTCCTTCACGGGCTTTTTACCAAATGATGGCACACACCCTAAGGTGAGTGCCATCATTATTGTTGTTAAGTATTTTTTCATTTTACTTTACAGAGTATGTTGGTAGTGTGAAGTACCATCTATCTTTGTTTAACAATTTAGAATAAATATCATTGTTGAAACCTTCAATGGCTGCTTTTGTACTTGTTGCTTTTTGTGTACCTCGGTTTGCAATCTTACGTGCTAACCAGTCAGTACCGTTTATACCAGAATTGTTTTTGTGCTCTGCAATTCGTACAAGGTCTGTGAAACGGTTGCCTTCGAATGAAGTTTCGAGAGCAAGCTCATCAACGATAATGTTTTCTACAGCATTGATGATTTCATCTTGTGATGCTGTGTTGATATTTACGCCTTGAGCATTTAATAATTTCTTGTAGTCATAATATACAGTATCTCTTAAACCTGAAATGTTTGTTGAGATATTTTCTGAACTTTCCCAACTACCGAATCCTGCACCTCTTGCATGTATACCATAAGTATTATCCCATACTTCGTTCTTGAAATCAAGGAATGAATTGAAATTCTTAAGTCTGGTAGAGTCTGTTACATAATGCATTGCGCCGTATGTTCCATAGTCTAATTCCTTATAATATGTGGTATCTTGAACCCATTTGAAAGCTGCATTTGTTATAAGTCTATTGTATTCAACGAAGTCATTGTTCTCATCATAATACATGTATGTTGATGAAGTAGCTGCGGTATCAACGTAGACTGTCAATCCATCTGCATTTACTCTTGAGTAATAATTAACACCATTTATATTTGTGATGACATTTGATGTGGTGTATTTAGTTGCAATAGTTGGCAGAGTAAATTCATTTAATCCATCTTTCAAAATGGCAAAAGCAAATTCTGGATATCCTGCACGGTTGATAGCTTCTGCGAGTCGAAGCCAAATCAATGTCTTTCTGTATATTGGAATACAGTAATAGAACGATGTTGATCTTGCTGCTTTTGCGCAGAGAGGATATGCATCTCCTTCGTATGTCAAGTTCTGAGTGGCATTGCCATATCGTGCATCACAATTTTCTATGTAGGAAATTGTTGGTGAACTAGAAGTGGTGTTTGTGTATTTGACATAAGTCTGGTCGTTATTTACGTCATTGTATGCATTAGAAGGACCATACTGTCTTTTGTATGTTGGCGTTACGCTTATTGCACCACTAGTCTCGTATTCTCCTGTTCCCTCAAGGTCGCCATTATCATTTGTTTCTGTTGTTTCGTTTGTGGACTGACTTGATGAAGGTTTATATCCGTATATATCGGCTACTCGTGTGAGAATCTTTCCAAATCCAGCATTTGATGAACTTGGAATGGTTGTGATAACCTCATTAGAAGTCTCGTTATAGACATATACGTCTGCCCATTGGCCCCACATATAATAATAATTATAGGTATTTGAACCTGTTCTTATATTATTATATGCTAAACAATAGTCTTTTGGCATAGGAGTTGTTTCATTCTTGAGGTAGTCATAATAGTATTTAGCAGCATTTATATAATCTGTCTCATTTTGACCTCTAAGAAGATATGCATCTGCCAAAACTACACGAATAGGAATATAAAGAAGTCTTGCAGAAATATTTATATTACCATTGTCCCAATTACCCCATGTATTCTTTGTGTTACCATATTGTGGATAACGAGTGTTAACCATGTTTAGTAAACCATCTTCAATGAATTTGTCAATAAGATTATCTTTGTTTACAAGATTATTGTTATAGTCAAAGTTCTTTATTACGTCAAGATTGCTTACTGGCTCTGTAATATATGGTACTTCCTTGTAGTTCTTAACAAGTTGGAGGTAGGCCCATGCACGCACAGCTTTTACTTGAGTGTATTCTGGCAGCATGTATTTAATATTTGACTTAACGGCACTTGTGTCACAATTGTGTATATAGAAATTACAATTGTTGATGACGTTGTAGTAGTCACTTACTTGAAGCATTGAACATGACTGATCCTTAGGATCATCGAAGTTGCTGATAGCGTAAAGTGTGTCGGTTGTATAATCTGTAGAGCTAACAAGATCGCCACGAATTTCGCCCAATATGACTTGGCGTTCTGCAACATCTTGCATTGCTCTCATAATGCCAAGATATGAGTACAATGTATCGTTAGCATTTGTGTAGGCTTTATCACCAGTATCAACGGTCATCATGTCTTCACATGATGCTAAGCCCAATCCTAAAGTGACACATCCACAGATTGCTATATTTTTAATTATATTTTTCATTTTTACTTTTTTTTAGAGATTAATCTTTACACCAAAGTTAAAGCTGCGGCTCTGTGTGAGAAGACCTGCGTCTATACCTCGGTAGAGAACACTGTTACTGCAAGAGAATTCTGGGTCAGAACCAGTGTATGGACTAACTGTGAAGAGGTTGTTTGCCTCTGCCCAAATATTGAGTCCTTGAATCCATGAAAGATTTAATGGCAATTCGTAAGTCAAACGTACTTTTTTAAGTTTGAGGAAACTGCCGTCTTCAATCCATCGGTCTGAGAAACGTTCGTTGTTTACCCAATCCTCAGATGTTGTGGCCATAGCACGTGGAATATCTGTGTTTTGACCTTCGTACTTCCAACGATTTACTACAGCAGTTGTCTGGTTGTAAAAGCCGTTAGCTGATTCAAGTTGACTGCGCTGATAGTTGTAAATGTCATTTCCAAGAGAATACTTGAAGTTGATATCAAGGCTCCAACGCTTATAGTTGAGATTAGCGAAAATATTGCCATATATGTCTGGATTTGGGTTACCGATGATGGTCTTGTCTTTCTCATCGATGATACCGTCATTGTTTTGATCTACAAATCTAACATCACCTGCTGAGAAATTCTTATATGGATTTGATGTTACTCCTGTAGGATACTTTAGGTAACCGTCTGAAGTTTTGCTTGTTGCTGAACTTGCTTCTGCATCACTTGCAAATACACCATTTGTCTTGTAACCATAGAATAATCCTGCTGGATTGTCTACGCTTGTAAGGATTTCTCCACCATAGATTGTTGTTGTGTAAGAACCTTCAGGAAGAGAAGTGATTGTATTTTTGTAGTGACCAAGAGAAGCGCCAAGCTGGAACTTGAAGTCCTTTGTGTTTACAATGATTCCGTTAACCTTTACATCTGCACCGACATTGCGCAAAGCACCATCATTAGTGTAGTATCCTTTAAGACCTGACATATAGTTGATAGTCTTATATGTAATAAGGTTGCTTGTATTTCTTACGTAGAAGTCAATACCTGCCTGGATTCTATTATTTATGAAAGAACCATTAAGTCCAAAGTTCCAACTTCTTGTTGTCTCCCACTGAATAGAAGGATTTTCTATATTTTCAAGTTGTAAACCTGTTGCTGTCTTGAGGTATGTGTGTGACTTGAAGTATGTACGTGAAAGAGAGTAATCAAAGTTATCGTTACCTGATTCATCGTATCCAACTGTGAGTTTCAAGTAATCTACACCTTTGTTTTTGTTAAACCACTCTTCGTTAGTTATAACCCATCCAGCCTGTAATGATGGGAAGATACCCCATTTCACGCCGAACATCTTTATACCTTCACTTGTCTCTTTACCGAAACGTGATGAAGTTTCTGCAGTTACGGTACCTTCTAAGTAGTAGGTGTCTTTGATGCTCCATTTTCCATCAACGTAATAAGCCATATTCTTCCATTTGTCCTGGTTTCCGTCGGTGTTACGGAACTTAAGAGAGCTGCTCATGTCTGGCATTTTGTCTTCTGCGTTATATCCAGACATGTAAGAGTCCGTAAAAGTATTACTTGTCAATCGGAATCCTCCAAATGCATTTATCTTGTGCATTCCATATTGATTATTCCAATTGATTCTTAAATCTTCGTGAATAGCAGTTTCTTTAGAGAAAAGAGACTTGACATGTGATGTTACATTTCCATATCCTTCAAGGTTATATTCTGGTGTACCAGCCTTTGGGAGGAAATACTTCTCTTTTGTTCTGTTAAGCTGGTAAGCGAATCTGTTTGTTATTGTAACATGTTCGTTAATCTCCCATTTTGGCATGATATTCATGTTGAACTGAGTGACTTCTTGCTGGTTCTTGTTGTCACCTTCTCCGTTTTCAAGAATCCAATATGGGTTTGCCAATGCTGTGTTACTTCCATAAGATGAAGCGAACGCGAAAGGATAATTGTCGTCATCTATGTACTTACCAGCATAAACAGAAGATAGATGAAGCTGACCATCTTCACCAGTATAGTATCCATACTTAGACAAGAATGGAGCTTGTATTAGTCCAAGGACATTAGGTGATGAGATTGTGCTGCTTGCATAGCTTTCTGCCCAACCATTGTCGCGAAGATTATTGTTAATCTTGCCGAAGGAGATATCGAGCTGAGTGCTTACATTCTTTACAAGATTGATATCTGTATTGAATCTAATGTTTAGTCGGTTAAAACCATTGTCTTTAGCTGTTGATTGTGAATTGGTGTATCCGAGAGAAAGGTTATACATAGCCATTTCATCACCACCTTGAACATTAACTTTATAGTTCTGTGTTGCTGCTGTGCGATATAGTCCATCTGACCAGTCTGTCTCGTTGTGATACATTGGATACCAATAGTAGTTACTATTACTATTCAAGAAAGGAATAGAAGTAGTCGCAGTAGAGTATTTTTTTCCAGTTTCTGTAGTACCGATGATATCTGATAGATAATTACGATATTGGCTTGCATTCATCATGCTTGTAGTTGATGGTGCAGTTTCAAAGCCAGCGTTTATGCTAACATTGATTTTTGTAGCCATAGAAGTACCACGTTTGGTATTGATAACAATAACGCCATTTGCTCCTCTTGAACCATAGAGTGCTGTAGCATTCTTCATGACTTCAATAGAAGCAATATCTTCAGGATCAATATTTGCTAGAATATTGTTGAAGAATCCGTCGTGAATGCTTGTACGATCGAGCTGCATGTCTATAATCATTCCATCAAGAACGATAAGTGGCTGAGCATTTATGTTGATGGAATTGATACCTCTAATATACATTGCAATACCTTGTCCACGTACTCCTGTTCTGTTAGAAGTTAAGATATCGCCAGAAAGTTTGTTGTCGATTTCTTCATCAGCAATAACGGCACTTGTATTGTTTATCTTTACAGTGTTTTTTGCTGTTATATTTGTTTGTTTATCATATACAGCATTAAATTTTGCGCTATATAACTTTACATCAGGTGCTATATTGCTATTAAATGCTACTTGAACATCATTATATTCTTGAACGCTAATGAGCAATGAGTTGACAAAAACAGGTACGCTAATTGTGTATTTTCCGTTCTCATCAGTCATGACAGAATAGCGTTTATTTCCAAATGCTTGAATATATGCACCATCAATAGGTTTGTTAGTGGCAGCATCAAATACATATCCACTAACTTCTTTCATTTCATACTTAGGTGTTTCAATTTGTCTTCTTCTTGGCGCCTTAGCTTCTTGATGATCTACCTCGTTTGAGGTATTGTTATCTTGAGCCATGACATTAGATGGAACTGACAGCAATGAGAGGCCTAAACCTGCACTTAGTATGATTTTATTTATATCTTTTGTTTTCATTTTAATCATTAAGTGTTAATTGTTTACCATTCTTTTGCTTTCAGGATAAAGCCATTAATCCACATCTCATTTGTGAAAATATGCTTATTTTTACTAGTGATATAAGCTTGAATACTCACGGTTGGATATGCATTCTCTAATCCATAGTAGCAAACTGGGAATTCAAAGTCTTTAGCAAGACAAATTGTGTCAAGAACTTCCAAAGAATATTTTCCGTTTTTATTGCCATAAGAAGGAGCTTGATTCTCAAAGTAGTTTGTTCCTCCGAGTTTATTTCCTTCAGCATCGATAAGTGAGTCAATTGGATTCTTCAATGCCTGATTAGCAAGACGCTTTGTCTCATTATCATAGCTTATTGTTGCTTTGAATCTGTTAAGTTTACCGATTTCAGCATTGTATCCTATTACAACGAAGATGTCATATTTACATGATTGTACATTAGGAAGAGCGAAGTTATATTTCGCTTTTGCCGTTTCAGATGTACCAGTCATAACAATATAATCATATTTAAATGTTGTGTCTGATACTATTGTAAATTCACCATCTTCGTACACATAGTTATTTGCGGAATAACTAACTTGTTTTGCCTGAGGATCATTACTATTGTTATCATGACTTTCGTATGAAGAGATTCCTGACAAAGTAATAGTTGGTGCTATTACAGTTGAAGGGAATTTCCAGTCATCAACAATATAAGCATATCCATTGCTGCATTCTATAGGATCCTTGTCTCCAAAGAGAGTTGCGAAGTTATCAATCTCAAATGTGCTATAAGAATTGTTTGTCTCGTTGAGAGTTCCAGTTTTCTTTAACTTGTTACCTGAAGTTGTCTTTAGAGAGTCGGCATTGCTAATACTCTTAATGTTTGTTATCGGAATCTGTTCGTACTGCCAATTAGCATTGTAAACAAGATTCTCGCAAATAGCATTCTTAGAATACAAGTTTGTTAAAGAGTCCAGTTCATACTGTGAGAAGGTAGTTTCGATACCAGAGATAGTAGTGTCTTTTCCTTCTTCAGTAAGTGTATATATATCCTGCTTGTAAGAGCTCTTGAACTTGAAGTATTGTTTTGTCTTTTCAAGAGTATTCTTCCAAGTTTCGTTTGTTGGCATTATCATGACATAATTACTGTCCTCTCTGTTCAGGTATGCATTAAGATACTTGTTAGTGTAGAAGTTGTTTGTTATTGTGATAGAGTCTACCCAAGTAATTTTTCCGTCAACAGTAGGTCCTTGAGTTGAACTGTATTCGTCAAACTCAGTAGTCTGATATTTCTTTATGAAACTATTCAAAGAGTCCAATTCTGAAAGTGTAGCCATGTACTCATAAAGGTTAGGCTGGTACTGAACAGGAGCCTCTGTAATATGTAGAACACCATTTGACGCACCAATATTTGGAGTTGTGACAAGATTGCCCTTGATGGTATTCTGATTATAGTTTATCCATGCAGACTTATTGTTGAACAAGTCAATTTTTATAGAATCTGTGCCGTTGTAAATATAAGAGAAACGTGCGAGATTGTTACGGATAAGATTGTTTTCTACCTTATAGATACTATCTCTTATTCCTGTAGCGATAAGATTCTTGTAGTAAACAGAGTCGAAAGAACCGTTTACTGGTGCCCATACTGTGAATGTCTGGTCACCATTGAGGATATCTGCATAAGTTTCTTTAGTAGTCTTGTCTTCTGTTTGAGAATAGTAGACACTCTTGAGTATATTTGCGTATGCAGAAAGATTTTCGTTCTGTTCTATATTTTTCCAAATGGTTTGCTGTCCTTGAACGTCAGCATTGATGTCGAAGTGCTCGTCTGTACATGATGCGAGAGTAGCTATTCCGCATCCTATACTCATAGGAATTGCGAGCAGTACAGCTTTGTTAACAGCTTTCTTTATATTTATATTATGTTTTCTCATAACGTTTAATTATTGATTGTGTGTTAGGGGCTGTTGCCCCTAACGACACATATTACCAAATGTCTTCAGCTTCGTCTCCAGCATAAACAGACTTAGGAACGAGTTCAAGATAATCGTAGAAGAACTCATAACT
>JAILIJ010000362.1 GCA_024695315.1 Bacteroidaceae bacterium | reverse complement strand
GGAGAATCAGATACGTTCAAACTGGGATTTTAAGGGTACCCCAATTAATGTGTATATTCGTCAAAAGTAATTGTAAACTTTTGTCTATGTATGAAAAAAACATGTTTGTTACATATTATTACCGTATTATGTGTCTTATGGGCATGTACTAGTGAAACAAGAAATTCAGAAAAGGCTGTTAGAACAGCTTTTTCTGAAGCTTTTAAAGCTTTAGAGGAACAAAACTATACCCTTTATTTAGAAAAGGCCGATTTTGATTGTCATATGGATTCTGTACAGAAGTCCTTTATGATTATGGCTTTGAAACAGCATGATGAAAGGCGTTTCTTGAGACACGGGAAAGTGCTTAATGTTCAGATTCAGGAAATAATTTTCGAATCTGATACTTTGTGTAATGTTACCTATGAAATGTTTTTTGCAGATAGTACAAAAGGACAATATTTTCTTAAGATGATTATAGACGAGGATGAGTGGAAGATAAGACTAAGAAATTAACTAATATTTTAATCAAATACGACATGAAATATTTTATTTGGCTTTACTTATTGTTATTTGTCTCCTCAGTTAATGCTCAGGAAAATGATACAATCACGGAAAAATGGATAAGGGAGCGTTATACCAAACGTGAGGTTATGGTTGAAATGAGAGATGGGGTACATCTTTTTACTTCAATTTATGAACCAAAGAATAAAACTCATAAAAGTCCAATTATTATGAATAGGACGTGCTATTCTGTTGCACCTTATGGGAAGGATAATTTTATTGGCCTTCATAGGCCTGCTTGGGCGGAATTTGCACGTAATAATTATATCTTCGTATTTCAAGATGTGAGGGGAAAGAATATGAGTGAAGGTTCTTTTATGGAAATACGCCCATTTATAAAGGACAAGTCTATTAAAAAAGCCAAGGCGCAAAGAAAAAGGGGAGAATGTGTAGAAGTTGACGAGGCTAGTGATACTTATGATACGGCTGAATGGTTGGTGCACAATACTAATAATAATGGAAATATAGGAATATTAGGTATTTCTTATCCTGGATTCTATTCCACAATGGCTGCGCTAAGTTATCATCCAGCTATAAAAGCAGTATCTCCACAAGCCCCTGTTACTGACTGGTACCGGGGAGATGATGTGCATCATAATGGAGCTTTTTTCCTTATGGATAATTTCTCATTTCAATATTGGTTCGAATATGAAAATAATGTAAAAGAACGAATGGTAGGGGGGATGAATGCGCAAAATCCGTCTCATATAGTTTATTCTGATGCATATAATTCTTACTTGAAGATTGGTCCTATAAAGAATTTTTCAAAATTGTATGGAGATAGTGTCGCTGGGTGGAATTCTTTTATTAAGCATCCTAATCTTGATTCTTGGTGGGAGGAACGTAATGTTCTTAACCATTTGAAGGAAATTAGACCTGCGGTAATGGTTGTTGGCGGATTGTTTGATGCTGAGGATTGTTATGGTGCATTTGCCACATATAAACAGATAAAGAAAGATTCTCCTAAAACAGAATTATATTTCGTGGAGGGACCATGGGCTCATGGTACTTGGGGTAGAGGAGCAAAACCTTTCTTTGGAGATATTTATTTGGGACAGGAGCAGATTTCTGACTATTATCTTAAGAATATTGAGTATCCATTTTTTGCTTATTATCTTGAGGGAAAGGGTAAAAAGCCAAAGTCCAAAGTTCGTGTTTATCAACCCGGTGATAATAAATGGTTCTATTATGAAACTTGGCCGGTACAGTCAGAAAGAGTTCCTTTTGAGTTAGAAATGAAAACTTATACTTCAAATCCAGCATGTCCTGTGCCTTGGACTTCGGATATTTCAGCAAAAGGACGTAGGATAGAAGATATGCTATGTGATCAGCGTTTTGCTTCATCAAGACCCGATGTAGCAGTATTTGAATCTTCAATATTGAAGGATACGTTACGCCTTTCTGGAGAAATCGAAGCGGAATTATATGTAAGTATTACTACGACAGATGCTGATTTCGTAGTCAAAGTTATAGATGTGTTTCCTGATAATTTTAATTATCCTGATGAGATAATGAACTATAAGGAAGATGAAACGAATATGTCTGGATACCAAATGCTGGTACGATGGGAAGTTATGCGAGGAAAATATAGGAATAGTTTGTCATTTCCAGAACCATTTGTTCCTGGGCAGAAGACAAAAGTTCGTGTACCAATGTCCGATATTGCCCATACCTTTTTACCCGGACATAAATTGATGGTTCAAGTTCAGTCAAGTTGTTTTCCTTTAATTGATATGAATCCTCAAACTTTTTGTGATATTTATCAATGTGATGAGTCGGCTTTTCAGTCAACAACAGTTACTATATTTCCTGAGTCAAAAATATGGCTTCCGGTTCTAAAATAATAAACAATATGAGTTCAAACGGAAATAACACTTCTTTTTTTGCGAGTAAAATTGGAGCAATTTTGGCCGCTGCAGGTTCTGCTGTAGGTCTTGGCAATATATGGCGTT
>JAILIJ010000324.1 GCA_024695315.1 Bacteroidaceae bacterium | reverse complement strand
TTCTGTGAGGTACTTCATAGCCTTGTCTGTAGTAGGCTTATAAGTCTTTACAGGAAGAATACCATTGTTCATACCCCAAAGCATTCCGTATGTGAAGAATGCTGTTCCTGAAGTTTCGTATCCAGGAGCATCGTCTTCGCAAAGCATAGAGCGGCTCCAATATCCGCCTTCCTGCTGACACTTAGCCACGCCAGCTGCAAGTTTCTTGAAACGGTCAATATAGAAAGGTCTGTATTTGCAGTCCTTAGGCATATCCTGAATAACTTTTGCAAGTCCTGCGAGAACCCATCCTGCTCCGCGAGCCCAGAAGCTTTTGCCACCGTTGCAAGCTGTTTTTACTTTTGGATATACGTATTTGCCATCTCGATAGTAGAGTTGTGCTTCTGTGTCGAACAATAAAGAATCTGTCCATTTGAAACACTCGTACTGCTTGTCGAGCAATTTCTGGTCATGAGTGACTGTATAGAGTTTTGAGAAGATAGGCATTCCCATATAAAGGGCATCTGCCCACCACCAGTAGTCCTTCTTGTCAGTCTTTGCCTGATAACACATAACCTCAAGTGCACGCTCTATGCGTTCTGCTCTATGCTCGTGCTTGTAGAGGTCGATATAAACCTGGAAACATATTTGCCAGTCAGCAAAGAGTACGTGGTCCATACCTTCACCGTATGTTTCATATCTCCACTTTCTCTTATCTTTCTGAGTAGCACCTTTCCAATGGTTGTATTCTGCCCATTCGATAGAATAGTCAAGATATTCCTGTTTTTTTGTCAATTCATATACTGCTTGATTACCTGTAAAGTATGCAGCATTATCCCAAAAACCGCGACACTTTGCTGTGTTGTGGCTCTGCCAATAATCGTTTGCTTTAACGATCATGTTGAGTACTTCTTCTTTTGCTGTAGTCTGTGCCTGTACATTTTGTGCTAAAAGTGCACCGCCAAGCAGTAGTATTGAAAACAGTTTCATATTTTATGGTTTAGTTAAGTGTTTATTATTAAGGCAAAGATACGTAAAATATCTACTAAATGCCCTGTTTTAATTTACTTTTTTAATTCTAATCCTAATTTTTGTGCTTCTTCTATAAGTAACTCTTTAGCAGGCTCGTATTCATTTGGAATTTTACCGTCAAGAATAGCGTCTTTAACAGCATTTTTTAGTATTCCAATTTCTCTACAAGGTTTAAGATCGAATAATTCCATTATTTCTTCACCGCTTACTGGTGGTTGGAAGTTTCTGATTCTATCTTTTTCTTCAAGATCGATGAGTTTCTTACGGACAAGTTTGAAGTTGTCAATGAACTTTTTCTTCTTTTGCTCATTTTTGGACGTTATATCCGCTGTGCAAAGGAGCATCAAGTCGTCAATGTCGTCGCCGGCCTCAAAGAGAAGTCTTCTGACGGCAGAATCTGTAACTTCTTCATCTGCTATAACGATAGGGCGCATGTGAAGTCCTACGAGCTTTTGAACGTATTTCATCTTTTCGTTCATAGGCAGTTTCATCCTTCTGAAGATTGTAGGAATCATTCTTTCACCAATGTCATTGTGGTTGTGGAAAGTCCATCCTAAAGAGTTGTCCCATCTTTTAGACTTAGGTTTGCCAATGTCGTGCATTAGTGCTGCCCATCTAAGCCATAGTCTGTGTTCCTTGATGTCGTCGAACTGCGATTTCTCTGCATCACACCAGTCAGTTGCTTCAGTTGCCTTTGCAACATTTTCCAGTACTTCGAGTGTGTGGTAGAAATTGTCCTTGTGCGCTCTGCCATTCCTTGTTTCTACTCCTTGCAAAGCAACCATTTCTGGGAATATTAGTTCCAGCAGTCCGCATCGGTCCAATTCTATGAATCCTTTTGAAGGGTTAGGGGAGAGCATGATTTTGTTTAACTCATCTGCAATTCTTTCCCCGCTTATTATTTTTATGCGTTCCTTATTTCTTGATAGTGCTTCGAAGGTCTCATCTTCAATATAGAAATTGAGCTGTGTGGCAAAGCGTATGCACCTCATCATTCTTAATGGGTCGTCACTAAAAGTGATGTCTGGATCCAAAGGTGTGGCTATGATACCATCTTCCAGGTCGGCAATTCCATCAAAAGGGTCGACGAGTTCACCATATCTTGCTTTGTTTAGGCAAAGTGCCAAAGCATTTATAGTAAAATCACGTCTGTTTTGATCTTCTTCCAGTGTGCCATCTTCGGTAATTGGTTTGCGTGAGTTTCTATCGTAGCTTTCCTTACGTGCACCAACAAATTCTATTTCTACTCCTTTACTTTTCAGTTGAGCAGTACCGAAATTCCTATATATTGCGATATGAGCTTTCTTGAGTTTCTTTCTTAATGCCTCAGCCAGCATGATTCCTGGCCTTGAACCTGACTCCCCATTTCCTTCAGCCTTGCAATTTGTCTGTGGGTCCTTAAATGCCACGACAATGTCTATGTCCTTTGATTTTCTTTGTAGAAAAAGGTCTCGTACCCAACCTCCTATGACGTAGCACTCCAGATCGAGTTCGTCTGCAGTATCTCCTATCATTCTGAATACTGGGTGGTCCAGTGCATTCTGTATATCCTCGTTTGAGAGTTTCTTCATTCTTTTGCGTAAATTTGTGCAAAGATATAAATTATATCTGATATTGCCAAAATTAGATACTCTACCATATTTTGTGTTAATAAAATTATGTTTATCTTTGCAGTTATAAATATAATAGCTCAAGTTTTGCAAGCTTTACTTTTGTGGCTCGTTGCTGATTTGCGAAAGTGGAGTTTACTAATGTCTTTGAGAGTTTTTTGAAATGTTCTGAAGGCTAATATTCCTTCCCCAAGTAATTGGGATATGCTTCAAACGTTCGCTAACCTCTTGTTTACCGTTCGTAAACTCTCTGTGAATAATACCTGTTAAGTATTGCTTGTGAAACATAAAATGAATAATTCTAAATATATGAAAAAAATAATTAAATATTTGAGCGTCCTTTCCGTAGTCGCTTTTTGTAGCTGCTCCTCATGTGAAAGATCAAGAGAAATTCAAGCTCGACGTGATGCTTTAGCCCAGCATGATGTAAATGAACTGGAAGAGGCTAAACAGGAATTTCATGAGGCTGATAGTATAGCTTCATTTATGAGATTTGAGATAGAGGACTTAAAGGAAGGTTTCGCTTTTGAAAAAAATGAAGAGTACCAGTCTAAAGGATTCTGGGTTGTTAAGGAACATGAAGGAGACAAACTAAAATTGGACTTTTTTGCTGAGGTTGAGGAAGAAGGCCAAATGCTTCTTGTGTCTATAGATAAAAAAAGAAATTGGAAATTCTACAAGGTAAGTCGTGGTAATGACAAATTCCTTTCATCTAAGGAGGTCAAGCAATTTATAGGACGTGAGCTGACAGACAAGGAAAAAGAACAGGTTATGGCTGTATATAGATTCTCTGAAGCTATGCTGAAGCTACGTGATGCTGAGGCTGCAAGCGAAAAGAATAAGATGAAGATTGAGTTTTACGAGAAGAAGATGCATGCAAAAAATTCTGGGTTGGACTAATTACCAGAAGTTATTATTGCACATTCTATTTTAATATGGATAAAAAGGAGATTCCTGTAATATGGATTTTCCTTTTTATTTAACGTGAGTTCGATGAATTTTAATTGTTTGTAAATTTTGTAATTAGCGGAAAATATTGCACATTTAAGGTGCTTAATCAGAAAGAGCAACAACAATTTTCCGCTATGTTTACCGAAAGCAAAGTCGCAGAAATTTTTCTTTATGGCAGATGAGTTCTGCAAGGTTTTTAACCGTATGATGGCAAAATATTCCATAGATAGTGCTAATAAACCTCTCAAACGCAAATATCATCGGGA
>JAILIJ010000311.1 GCA_024695315.1 Bacteroidaceae bacterium | reverse complement strand
AAGGTAAGACCTTGCATGGGTATCTGTATGGGTAACCAGTTGCTTGCTAAGGCTGCAGGTGCAAAGATCTACAAACTTAAGTATGGTCACCGTTCACACAACCAGCCTGTACGTCAGGTAGGTACTAATAAGTGTTTCATCACTTCTCAAAATCATGGATATGCTGTAGATGACACAACACTTCCATCAGAATGGGAACCACTATTCGTAAACATGAATGATGGATCAAACGAAGGAATAAAGCATAAGAAGAACCCTTGGTTCTCTGCTCAGTTCCATCCAGAGGCAGCCTCTGGACCTGTTGACACAGAATTCCTGTTTGATGAATATGTAAAGATGCTCTAATCTCTAAACTTAAGTAAACAAATGAATAAAGAAGATATAAAGAAAGTCCTGATTCTTGGTTCAGGCGCACTTAAGATTGGTGAAGCTGGTGAGTTCGACTATTCTGGTTCCCAGGCTCTCAAAGCTCTTAAGGAAGAAGGTATAGAAACCATACTTATAAATCCTAATATCGCCACTGTTCAGACTTCTGACGGTGTTGCCGATAAGATATATTTCCTCCCTGTCACTCCTTTCTTCGTAGAAAAGGTGATACAAAAGGAAAAGCCACAGGGTATTCTCCTGGCCTTCGGTGGACAGACTGCCCTAAACTGTGGTGTTGCTCTGTTTGAACAAAAAATTCTCGAAAAATATAATGTTGAGGTTCTCGGTACTCCTGTACAGGCTATCATAGATACTGAGGACCGCGAACTCTTCGTAAAGAAACTTGACGAAATAGATGTCAAGACTATCAAGTCACACGCATGTGGAACAATCGAAGAGGCTCGTGCTGCTGCCAAGGAATTGGGCTACCCAGTCATCATACGCGCAGCTTATGCACTCGGAGGTCTCGGTTCTGGATTCTGCGACAATGAAGAGGAACTTAACAAACTGGCCGAGAAGGCATTCTCTTTCTCTCCACAGGTCCTTGTTGAGAAATCTCTCAAGGGATGGAAGGAAATAGAGTATGAAGTGGTACGTGACCGTTTCGACAACTGTATCACAGTATGTAACATGGAGAATTTCGACCCACTGGGAATCCATACCGGAGAGTCTATCGTCATTGCTCCATCACAGACACTCACAAACTCTGAATATCATAAACTGCGTGCACTTGCCATAAAGATTATCCGTCATATCGGCATCGTCGGCGAGTGTAACGTTCAATATGCTTTCGACCCATATAGCGAAGACTATCGTGTCATCGAGGTTAATGCACGTCTTTCACGTTCATCAGCTCTTGCTTCAAAAGCTACTGGCTACCCACTCGCTTTCGTGGCAGCAAAACTCGGTCTTGGATACGGACTCTTCGACCTCAAAAACTCAGTTACAAAAACAACAAGCGCATTTTTTGAACCAGCACTCGACTATGTCGTTTGTAAGATTCCACGTTGGGACCTCGGCAAATTCCGTGGCGTAGACCGCGAACTCGGTTCATCAATGAAATCCGTAGGTGAGGTAATGGCTATCGGACGTACCTTCGAGGAAGCAATCCAGAAGGGTTTACGTATGATCGGTCAGGGACTTCACGGATTCGTGGGTAACAAAGAACTTCAGATTGAAGATATCGATGCTTCACTCAAGGCTCCTACAGATAAGCGTATTCTTGTTGTGGAAAAGGCTCTGCATCTTGGATATACAATCGAACAGATTCATGAGCTTACAAAGATTGATAACTGGTTCCTACAGAAACTCCAGAATATTATCAACACATACAACGACCTTCAGAAGAAGGGTGCTCTCGATAAGATTGATGCTGACCTCATGCGTCGTGCCAAGATTCAGGGATTCACAGATTTCCAGATTGCACGTGGTATAGGATTGGAGTCTCAGATCGATGCAGAAGATGCTCTCATGCAGGTACGTAAGGCTCGTAAGGAAATGGGCATCCTACCTGTAGTAAAGCAGATAGATACTCTTGCTGCAGAATACCCTGCACAGACAAATTATCTTTACGTAACTTATTCTGGCGTGGCATCTGACATCAAGTACGAAAACGACGGCAAGTCAATCATCGTTCTTGGTTCTGGAGCATACAGAATCGGTTCTTCTGTTGAGTTCGACTGGTGCGGTGTTCAGGCTTTGAACACAATTCGTAAGGAAGGCTACAGAAGTGTGATGATAAACTACAACCCTGAGACAGTGTCAACGGATTATGACATGTGCGACCGTCTGTATTTCGATGAGCTTACTTTTGAAAGAGTAATGGATATCATCGAACTTGAAAACCCACATGGCGTGATTGTCTCAACTGGTGGACAGATCCCTAATAACCTCGCTATGCGTCTTAATGGTGAGAATGTGCCAATCCTTGGTACTACACCTGAAAGCATCGACAACTGTGAGGACCGCGATAAGTTCTCTGCTATGCTTGACCGCATCGGAGTCGATCAACCAGCATGGGCAGCCTTGACAAGCATGGCTGACATCAACGACTTTATCGAGAAGGTAGGATTCCCTGTTCTTGTTCGTCCATCATACGTACTCTCTGGTGCAGCTATGAACGTATGTTCAAACCAGGAAGAACTCGAACGCTTCCTCCAACTTGCTGCTAATGTCAGCAAGAAACACCCTGTTGTTGTTTCTTCTTTCATCGAGCACGCTAAGGAGGTCGAGATGGATGCAGTAGCCAAGGATGGAGAAATCATAGCATACGCTATCTCTGAACATATCGAGTTTGCTGGTGTACACTCTGGAGATGCAACAATACAGTTCCCTCCACAGAAACTCTATGTCGAGACTGTTCGACGTATCAAGAAAATCAGCCGTAAGATCGCTAAGGAACTGAACATCTCAGGTCCATTTAACATACAGTATTTGGCTCGTGAGAATGATATAAAGGTTATCGAATGTAACCTACGTGCTTCACGTTCATTCCCATTCGTAAGCAAGGTACTTAAGATAAACCTCATCGAACTCGCCACAAAGATTATGCTCGGTGTGCCTGTCGAGAAACCACACAAGAACCTCTTTGACCTTGACTATGTCGGTATCAAAGCCAGCCAGTTCTCTTTCAACCGTCTGCAAAAGGCTGACCCAGTACTTGGCGTTGACATGGCATCAACTGGTGAGGTCGGATGTCTTGGAGATGACACAGCAAGCGCACTGCTTTGCTCTATGCTCTCAGTGGGACAGAGAATTCCTGAGAAGAATATCTTGTTGTCTACCGGTACAGGAAAACAGAAAGCAGAAATGCTCGACGCTGCCAAGACACTCAAGAAACATGGCTATAACCTCTTTGCTACTGGCGGAACAAGTAAGTATCTGACAGAAAATGGCATCGAGAACACTCTCGTGTACTGGCCAAGTGAAGAAGGAAAGACTCCACAGGCTCTTGACATGCTTCACAAGAAAGAGATTGACATGGTGGTAAATGTTCCTAAGGACCTTACTGCTGGAGAACTTGACAATGGTTACAAGATTCGCCGTGCAGCCGTCGACCTGAACATACCACTTATTACAAACCCACGTCTTGCAAGTGCATTCATCAACGCATTCTGTTCAATGACATTAGATGACATTGAAATCAAGGCTTGGAGTGAATTCTAAAATATGAGAATAGACATTATTACCGTATTACCGGAATTAATAGAACCATTTACAAAAGAAAGTATTCTCGGCAGGGCTCAAAAAAAGGGCCTTGCTGAGATTTACGTTCATAACCTAAGGGATTACACAACAGATAAGCATAAGCGCGTAGATGATTATCCTTTCGGCGGTGCTGCTGGTATGCTCATGCAATGTCAGCCAATCGACGCATGTATCTCTGCTCTCAAAGCCGAGAGGGAGTATGACGAGATAATATTTACTGCACCAGACGGCAAGACATTTGACCAACCTATGGCTAATGAATTGTCTCTGAAGAAGAATATCATCATCCTTTGTGGACATTATAAGGGTATTGACTACCGAATCAGAGAACATCTGATAACAAGGGAGGTGTCAATAGGCGACTATGTTCTTACTGGTGGCGAATTGGCAGCAGCTATCATGGCTGACGCTATTATCCGAGTCATACCTGGAGTTATCGGTGATGAACAGAGTGCTCTTTCCGATTCTTTCCAAGACAATCTTCTTGAGCCTCCTGTATACACTCGCCCAGCACAGTATCATCCTGTTTCTAATCCTGAAGAGACATGGACAGTACCTGATATCTTGCTTAGTGGACATGAAGCCAACATCAAGAATTGGGAATACGAACAGTCTTTGGCAAGAACAAAAGCTCTTAGACCTGATCTGCTGGAAAAATAATTTTTTAGCATGTTCGGAAAAGCTTCACTCTTCATTTATAAAGATTCTTCATTGAAATGACTCACTAATCAAGCAAAATCATTTTTGCAAAAAAAACAACACAAGAAAACTAAAAAAACAACGAATATGTATCTACCAGCAGAATGGGCAACACAGGATTTTGTACAGCTAACATGGCCACATCGTGAAACAGATTGGGCACCAATCTACGATGAGGTCGTTGAATGCTACTGCAATATGGCTCGCGAAATAGCAAAACGCGAACCATTATTGATTGTTGCACAAAATCCAGACGAAGTTCGTCAACAGCTTGCAGAACATAATGTCATCCCTCACAACATAAAGATTTTCACTTGTCCAACTAACGACACATGGGCAAGGGATCATGCTTTCATATCATGCCTCGAAGGCAATAGACGCTACCTTTTGGACTTCCAATTCAACGGATGGGGAATGAAATTCGCTGCCAACCATGACAACAGAATCAATAAGTGCCTACACGATGCAGAAGTGGTAGATGGAGAATATGTGAACTGCCTTGATTTCGTTCTTGAAGGCGGAAGCATAGAAAGTGATGGCGAAGGAACAATACTCACCACTGCACCTTGTCTCTTGGCTCCAAACAGAAATGACACCCTTAACCGATGCGAAATAGAAATACAGCTATGCCAGTATTTCAATGCTGACAGAGTGCTATGGCTTGAACACTCATGGCTGGCAGGCGACGATACCGACGGACATGTTGATACCGTTGCCAGACTCTGCCCTAACAACACCATAGTATATGTACAGTGCTTGGACAAAAATGATGAACATTACGAAGAACTATATGCCATGGAACAAGAACTCAAATCATTTAGCACTAAAGACGGTACGCCATATAGACTCATACCAGTACCACTACCCGACGCTTGCTACTGGGATGAGGAAAGACTACCTGCAACATACGCCAACTTCTTGATTATAAATGGAGCTGTTCTCTACCCTACATACAATCAAAAAGAAAAAGACGAGGAGGCAAGAAAAAAATTAGCAGAAGCTTTTCCTGACCGCGAAATAGTGGGTATAGACTGCAATGTACTCATCAAACAACATGGTTCTTTACATTGCTGTACCATGCAATACCCTAAAATTTAACTAAAGTAACATTTTATGTTTGGACATTAAAACGCGAAAATGTGTCTTATTTCAACGAAAATGTACTTTTTTAAACTTTTTTATCCTCATCTTGTGATTATTAACAAATATTTGTAAAGTCGAGTTTGCATTATTAATGAAAAATTCATAATTTTGCATCGAGAAGGGTAAAATAACCTTATTTAAGTACAAAAAATAACACCAAAGAGTATGGAATCTTTTTTCCGCACACATGCATATTTAGTAGAACACCTACCTGCAACTGTTCGCAGAGACCTTATGGATGAAATCAACTGGAAAGACAGAATGATTGGCATTAAGGGTGCAAGAGGCGTAGGAAAAACAACTTTCCTTTTACAGTATGCAAAGGAACATTTTTCTCCAAACGATAAGTCATGTCTCTACATTAACACGAACAATTTCTATGTTCAAAATGTAGGCATAGCTGATTTTGCTGGAGAATTCTATCATTCTGGTGGAAAAGTTCTACTTATAGACCAAGTATACAAGCAACCAAACTGGAGTCAACAACTCCGTGAGTGTTACGACAGATACCCAGGCCTGAAAATCGTATTTGCAGGCTCACCTGTTATGCGTCTAAAAGAGGAAAATCCAGAACTGAATGGCATCGTTCATTCATATAATCTTCGTGGCTTTTCTTTCCGCGAATTCCTCAACATTAAGACAGGACTTAAATTAAAGCCATATACCCTTGATGAAATAATCAATAATCATGAACAAATTGCTAAGGAGATATTCGAGCAGATTAACCCACGCGACTATTTCCAAGCATACTTGCATCATGGATTCTATCCTTTCTTCCTCGATAATACAAATTATTCTGAGAACCTTCTCAAGAATATGAACATGATGATTGAGGTGGATATCCTACTTATAAAACAGATTGAACTAAAATATCTGGCTAAGATCAAACAGCTCTTCTATCTCCTCACAACAAGTGGAAGCAGCATTCCTAATGTCAGCCAACTGGCACAGGAACTCGGCATGTCACGAGCTACTGTAATGCACTATATAAAGTACCTTATGGAAGCACGACTCGTCAACATGATCTATGCTAAGGGTGATGATTTCCCAAAGAAACCAGCAAGGGTACTCCTTCACAATCCAAACCTTATGTATAGCTTCTATCCTCAGACTTTTGACACACACGACGTCCTCGAGTGTTTCTTCTGTAACTCACTTTGGAAAGATCATAAGGTAAATAAGGTTGGAACACTCTGTTCTTTCGTAATTGACGGACAGATAGATTTCAAGATTGCTGAGCACTCAACAAAACTCAAGAGCAAATCAAAAACACTATTTGCCGTTAACCAATGCGATATAGGCGAAGGAAACCAGATTCCATTATGGATTTTTGGATTCCTATATTAAACGACAAATCGCATCTCGTATTAAAAGGTAAAGAGAAAATTATTTATTAAGACATATAAAGAACGCAATACCTATTTTCGTATAAATAGGTATTGCATGCTAATAAATAGATTGTAACACATTAATTATAAACATTATTATGGGTAAAGAAAAGAAATTTATCACATGTGATGGTAATACTGCTGCTGCACATGTAGCTTACATGTTCTCAGAAGTTGCTGCCATCTACCCTATCACTCCATCGTCTCCAATGGCTGAGCACGTGGATGAATGGGCTGTCCAGGGTCGCAAAAACCTGTTCGGCGACACTGTTCTCGTTCAGGAAATGCAGTCTGAGGCTGGTGCAGCTGGTGCTGTTCACGGTTCTCTTCAGGCTGGTGCTCT
>JAILIJ010000297.1 GCA_024695315.1 Bacteroidaceae bacterium | reverse complement strand
TAGGGAAATCCCCAATCGGTACTTAACGATTTGTAATACGAAGGAAGCCTCAAAAGGAGGCAGGAATTTTGTGCAAGTGCATATTAATTTACATAAACAAAGAGTGGAATCCTTAAAAATAAATGCAGAAGAATAAGAAATATGGTTTTGAATTCTCACCTTCGGACAGATTTCTTCGCTCACATGTAATCAAAACAAAACGGTAATTTGAAGTGTTAACAACTGCAAATTGCCGTTTCGCCATAAAAAGTCTCATTGAAACCTCTTGGAAATCAATTGTCAAAGGTGTTATAATTGGGGAACATTTTGGTATCAGTAATCCACAACAATATAACAAGGAGGCTAATAAATGAAAAAGAAGGATTACATATTAATACTATTGTCTTTTATTTTGTTTTCATGTTTGGATATGGACAAGAGTGGAAGAGAAAAAATAGTAAATAAAGAATCTTTGTGGGATTATGACTATCGACTTTTTCAATCAACTCCAGTTTGGAATTTGGCCAAAGCTGTAGAAGATGGAGATGAAGATTTTATTAATGAGATACTCACAAAAAATCCGAAGTTAGCAAATTTTCAAGAACCAAGTCATAAAATGACCTTGTTGATGTTGACGATTCTTAATCAGAGAAAAGCAACGTTTCCATATTCTTTGATATGTGCTAACCAACAATGTGGACTAAAATTGAATGAAAGTCAATGGCGTTCATTTTGTTGTTTGCTAAAGAATGATGCTTCAGTTAATATTGCTGATTCATCAGGAAGGACTGCTCTGCTTATAGCATGTGGTTGTGATTATTATGATTCAAAATATGTAAGAGAATTGATAAAACATGGTGCTGATGTAAATTATATATGTCCTCCGCATAATACAAATCGCAAAGGAGATGCAACACCATTGTTAAATGCTGTACGATGTAATCATCTTGATATGGTAAAACTTTTAGTAAAAAACGGAGCTGATATAAATTATGTTGACAAATATAATAACACAGCGTTGGGGATGTCTTTATTTGATTCAAAATACGACATAACTTTGTATTTGTTGGAGAATGGAGCAGATTATACTATCCCTGTATCTCAGAAATCATACCATACTTTAAGAAATGACTATGACACTTGTAAATTAAGAATAGAGGAAGAATTACGTTATGATGTATGGCCCTTACATTCAAAAGAATATAAATTAAAAATGCAAATTGTAAGTTTCTTGAAAAAGAAAAATATTAATTACAGAGCTGTTGAAATACCCAAAGACGTTATTGATTATGCAAAAGAGGAATATCCAACCAACTGGAGATACTATCTGGATAATTACTGATGTGTAGTTGAATACCTATTTCTCGGGGATATGTAGCAAGTATGTTTGTGGGGATTTGGTATGGAGTGGATCCATTGACGGAGAAATATACAGAAATATCAGGCTATGTTTATTGCCATGCAAATCCGATTATATTGTTTGATTCTGATGGAAGAACAGATTACAATATTACTTCTGATGGCCATTTCTATGAACGCGAATCAACATTTAGTAAATTTAACAATGTTGTTAATTGGATAAAAAAACAAATGGGATACAAAGTGTCAGGAACACAAGACCGTGTTTTTAAAGAAGGAAATGAAACACCACTCATATCAATGCCAGAAGGAACCTTACAGGGAATTTCAAACTATAAGATAAAAGATGATGAAGGTAAGACTTATAATTGCACTACATTTGAAATCAAAAATGATAAATATGCGGCACAAGTATTCAAGGTGTTGATTAACAATACAGATGTTGAATGGTCTCGTGTAAAACATTCTAAAGGAAGACAATCAAGTAACACTATTGGTACAAGTCGTGACGCACAGACAGAAGTTAGCGCAACGCAAAAGATTAATTCATATATACAGAGAGGTGAACAGATAAATTTATTTGACCATAGTCACCCTTGGACACGGGAAATGGCATGCTCTCCGCAAAGTGCTATGCTGAATCTTGAAATAAGCGATGAAGACAGGGATTTTGCTAATTCGCATGCGAAATATTTTAAAAATACAACCTTGAGGGTTTTTAACATGAAGGAAAGGACAATAGAAATATACAAACCAAATAGTACTGGGAAAGAATCATACCCAATGAAGAACTATGGCTATTAATTAATCGTTGTAATACCTCTGTAATATATATTAAAAACGAAAATATTAAAGAATGAATAAATCAAACTTTTTGTGTGTACATATTATTATTGTATTTAGTTTGTTAACAATACAATTAATATCTGGATGTAATTGCAAAAAAGATGAGGATGAAATAAGTAAAGCCACTTCCGTATTGCAAGAGTTTTCTATTATAGATTATAAAGTTGATTCTGTTACCAGAATGATGATACATGATTTTTGCCTTGGTAAAAAACATTCTAAAAAAATAATGGTTATGGAACTG
>JAILIJ010000289.1 GCA_024695315.1 Bacteroidaceae bacterium | reverse complement strand
GATTATTGCTCATCTCACGATATATATCCTCAGCATATCGATAGAGTTTGTCGTAATCATAACCAGCAATCTGAATCCTATTGGAACGATATTGAAGATTTAAGGAATTGCTGAAACCTTTTTGGCTTATACCGTAGGTTGACCAGTCGGCTCCACCTATAGTGATGACCTTGCTTATGACCTTATTTTCTACAAAATATGGGATTGATGTATGCATGTACTCTGGCTTAAACCTTACTTTTACATACCCCATACCACCTCTAATAATAGTTTCATAGCTCTTTATTTCCTTAATCTTGGAGAGGAAAGCCTCAAGTTCCTTAACCTTACTATTAAGTTCGGTAGCTGTACCTCCAATAGGCATACTTGCTCTGATGTGCAAAATCAATTCTTTATCTTTTGGCTTATATGCATTAGAATTAATATTATCTACAAAACCGAGAAGTGAAAATATGAAAAGTCCAATTATACATGCTATCATTGGCCAGCGCCATATACGATGTTGGGCAACGTTCACATATTTTCTGTAAAATACGTTCCAACCGTGTGCGATACGGAAATTCTTCACGTTACCTATCTGTCTGCTTTGATATTTCAAAGAACAGACAAGGGCGGGAGCAAAGACTGCAGATACAAATATGGCAACGGCAAGATTGATGATTATCATACAAGAGAAATCATATAAATCGTTCTTTAGCCACTCTGGTAGCCAGAAAATTATTATCAGAGAACCTATAGTTGTTAGCATAGCCCCTAGTATTCCCCAAAATGCTTTATAGTCATGGTGGTAGCTATAGTGGTCAACCATAACTATTGTTGAGTCAATAATTAGTCCAAAGGAGACCGTAATTCCCGCCATAGAGAAAGGATGCAGACGGATATCGAAAACATAATAACAGATTACTCCAATGAGGATATTAACAAGAAGTGTGAGGAAGACAATAGAAAGATATTTTACATTACGACGGGAAACATACACGAAAAGCAGAAGTATGGCAAGAGCCATGGCACTACGTGTTATAAGGGTATAAAAGTCTGTCATCTCTTCTTCTGCCCTATCGTATTCCTTTCTAAAATGAAATTCCTTAAGTTCAGACTTTGCCTCCTCCAGTTCATCCTCTACTCTATTAACAACATTTACGATATTTACGTTCTCTTCGGCATATACACTAACATAGACCGTGCTTTGTCCGTTGATACGAAAATAATTGTTTGGTTCATATTCCTTTGTTTCAAATGTAGCAAGATTATTAAGGAAAACAATTTTGTCATCTATTGTTTTAATTGGCATGGACTCCAGAGATGTACCCTTCTCATGTAGGAAAAGCGAAATACGTGATTTGTCTCCATAGCGGTCCGTATGCATCACATCACCTATGATATCATTATTACCCATGTAGGCACGTATTGCAGTTTCCAAATCTGATGCTGTAAGCCCATAAAGGGAAAGTGTCTTGGCATCATAGGATATCTGTAGATATTTACCTACACCACCTTGAACATTCACATGATTGACACCTTCAAGTTTCTCAAGTCTTTGTTCCAATTTCTGCCTCATGTTGTCTGCAATCTCAGAGTCCGGCATAGGCCCTGTAACAACATAGGTTAATATGTTCTTGATCTGATCTTTTTCTGATTTTGAAGTAATGACCTCGCCACCTGATAGTTGTGGATAGGAAACTCCTTTCGGGAACTTGTCCTTTAATTGTCGAAGTTGTGATGCAATCTCGAACTTTACGCTTGATATAGACGCATTTTTTTTAAGTTCTACCTTTACATTTCCATGTCCATAGTGAGATTCTGAAGAAACATTCTCCACTCCTTTAATGGAGGAACAAACACCTTCTATTCTTGAAGTCACATTTTGTTCTATCACCTTTGCAGATGCACCATTCCACCAGAAATTGACATACAAAGTGCTTCCCTGACGAGGACGCGGTTTATTACTTATGTCAAGTCGTGGGATGAGTGCCACACCGATAATCATCAGTATGCACATTGTTAGTAATATGGAAAATGAATGTTTCAAGATAATACTTTTTTTTACTTCACGCAAGTAAGGTTTTTCCAAACTTGTGAAACTTGAGTTTTTATATTAATTACTTTCTTTTGCAGTAGATAAGGAAATATAGAAGTGGCACAAAGAACAGACTCACAAGTGTTCCTACTGTCATTCCCACTATCAACGTCAGGGACAGAGGAAACTGTATGGCTGAACCCATATCTCCTTTATGAAGAAATGGCAAGAGTGCCAGAATCGTTGTCAAGGAAGTCATAATGATAGGTCGAAGACGACGATGGCCAGCAACTATTATTGCCTTTAGCAAACGATAGTTTTTTAGATGACAAGCTCTTTCTAAACCATTCTGTACCTTTATTTCTTTACTACCACGGCATCTATTTATAGTATCAACTTTAAGTATTGAGTCGTTGATAATTATACCACTCATAACTACGATACCTATCATCGACATTATGTTAAGCGATTCGCCAACAATCCATAAGAAAAGCATGACGATACATACATCAAGCACGATTTCGGACAGGATTATAAATGGTTGAACCAAACTTTCAAACTGGGCTGCAAGTATAAAATATAATAGCATGATAGCCACAAGTAGCACCATGGATAGTTCCCCAATCATCTCACGAGAGTCGAAATATCCTCCATGGAAAGTACTCTTAAGAGAACTCATGGATTCACATTGCTCCATAACATCTTCAGCATCCGAATCCGTTATCTTATCTATTCTCACAGGATAATATTCTCCTTGTGCTCCAGCAGAAAGACGTTTAAAGTTGAGTATCTTATTTACCTTCACAAGATAGGATATTGGTATCTCTACCCCTTCAGAGTTTATGACACTTCCCTTTAGCACTTCATCTGCATCACGTTTTTCTTTGATGCCTAACATAACAGGAACAGGCTGTGAACCACTCGTTATTTCATATACCTTACTACTACCTACCATTTCGCGTAGTCGACTACATAAACGACTATATGACACATTATAGTACGCTAAAGTTTGAGGATCGGCAACATATTGGAGGTTCTCCTCTGTGGTGACCGATTGGATATCGAGGTCTGGGAAACATTTGCGAAGAGTGTCAATATATGCTTCGGCTTCCAATACCGTAGGACATCCTCCCTTCTTGCGGCTGAGACGCACTTCAAGATCAGGCTTGTCTGTTTGGAAAATGATATCAAAGATATTACCTGAAATCTCAAAGTCTACTTTGGCAGTAGGATATTTTTTACCAATATATGCAATAACAGCTTCTTTAACAGAATCCAAAGACTCATTTGA
Source organism: Bacteroidaceae bacterium (assembly GCA_024695315.1). GTDB lineage: Bacteria > Bacteroidota > Bacteroidia > Bacteroidales > Bacteroidaceae > Minthosoma. The sequence goes on along the minus strand of JAILIJ010000289.1, from coordinate 8,102 downwards.
ATGTGACTTCAGATATACAACAGCCTCACTACTTGTAATATCCTTGGTGTGAGAAAGGATAAATTCCTGCGCACCAATCATCGCAGTAGATGATTCAATACTTGAATTTACAACATTTATAACATCTTCTGTTCGTCTATTGTTCTCGTCAATGGAAAGTCCTGCATTCCAATCAATACTCATAAGAGCGTCATCGTGCTCTATTTCTGGCATTTTCTCTTTTTTGATAAATTCAAAAACACCAGCTATAGTTATCAAGGCGCCGAAAAAGATGAATATACATGTTTTACTATTACGCAGGGTCCATCTCATGCCTTCTTCGTAGCCATGTAGAACTTTAGCGGAGAGGAAATTTGACATGCCTTCGATACTTACCTTTCTTTTTATCCATACTACAAACGCAGATAGTTTTACGTGGATATTTTGTCTTATCCGAGAGATGAACCGTAAAATCTTGTTATGCGGTATAGGCTTCTCACGTTTTTCTATCCTAACCTTAGGTTTATGCAGGTTATAGTAATATACAGGTACAACGATAGATGCAACTATGAGCGATGCAAAAAGAGCTATTGTAACACCCATGGCCTGGTCGAAGAACAAAGCTCCTGCTGTTCCACTTAGGAATATGAGTGGAATGAATACCGAACAAGTTGTAAGTACCGAACTGAGCATAGGGAAGAATACTTCCTTCACTCCGAATACAATTTTTTTAGCAAACCCATCGTTTTCGTCTGTATACGTTTGTTGTGGACTATTGTCAATAACTATTATGGCATTATCTACAATCATTCCCACGCCGAGGATAAGTCCTGAGAGGGAAATAACATTTAGTGAGATTCCTATAATGTAGAAACAGAGTAATGTGAGAATTAAAGATAGCGGAATAGAAATGATGATAAGAAGTGGAGTGCGCCATCCTCCATTAAATAAGAACAAGATAAGACAAGCTAGAAGTGCTGCTAAAACAAGATTCCACTCAAGGTTATTGATTGAATAAGTCAGCAGTTGCGTCTGATCGCGTGTGACAGTAAAATCCACATTCTCATAGTCCTTCTTCATATTCTCAAGAAGAGCCTCCATACTAAGCTGAAGATCCTCCATCTGTGCGTCGTTCTGCTTTATGACCGCCATAGTTATAGCATCCTTTTTATCATGCAAAACCAATCCATTTCGTACGGCAGATTTCTCCTCAACTTTACACACATCCTTTAGCTGAAAGAGTCTTCCTTGGTGTCGTATGTAGATGTTCTCTATATCTTGCTTATTGATAATTTGAGAGTCGAAATGAATACTATATCTATAGATACCACTTACTACGCTAAGTGCTCCGAGAACTATATTATTTTCATCTATTGCTTTTTCTATGTCCCAAGTACTCATACCCAAAGATTCAAGTTTGGATAAGTCTGGAATACATATTATTTCAGTACCTACAGTACCGCTTATGTCCACCATAGCCGTCTGTGGCAATTGTTCTATACGCTTAACAATAACATTTGTTACAAGTTTAGAAAGATTCGCTATATCTTTCTCACGAATTTGAGTATCGGTAGCCTGTTCTTTTGAAGTGACGTCGATATAGAAAGCTGGAATATCCATAGCACTTGCCTTAATGACCTTCGGACGTTCCATATCCTTGGGCATATTATTCATGGCACGATCTATCTTTTCATTTACATCTATAAATAGAATGTCCATGTCTGTGCCTGGTTCAAAGGATAATGTGATTGTTCCTGCATCGATACGTGATTGCGACTCAATATCCTTTAGTCCTGCTACTTGGCCCAACTGCTGGCGCAAAGGAGTAATCATCTGCTGTTCTACTTCAGTTACCGAAGCTCCCGACTTGTAACATTGCACGGTAATCTTAGGTATATCTATCTGGGGCATTAGTGACACAGGAATATACTGCAACGACAATACGCCTATTGCCACAACAGCAATAAGTATCATCGTCACCGCTATCGGTCTATGTAGTAAATTTCGCAGCATTCGTTCTTATTATTTAATTTTCAGATTTCTAAATTATATTCATCCTCTTTCTCTACTTGCCCTAACCTCAGTATCATCTGCAAGATTCTGATTGCCTGAAGTAATGACTACTTCATTCTCATGAATCTCCGATTCCTTACGTTCGCAACCCGTGATGGCAAAACTCTTTAAGTTGCTATACATAATGTCTACATAGGTCCATACAGAACGCCTTGTATCTTTGTTGTAAATGAAGATAACATGATAGCCATCACGCTCTACAACAGCCTCCTTTGGTACAACAAACATGTCTGGTACCACACTTTCTACTATCACTCTAACATTCATTCCGTCTATCAATTTCCCCGCCTGATTACTCATCCTGGCTTTGATAGTAACAAGTCCCTTGTCATCAATCTTAGGATTTATTTCTGTTACTTGACCTGTAAACTCCTCATTCTCGTTTACAAAAGGAGAGACCTTAACTTTCTGACCAAGTTGGACGAAAGACAACTCGGCTTCCAACACCTTAAATACGATGTCAAACGAAGTATCATCTATAAGAGTGCAGAACCTACCGCCTTGCTGATACTGTCTCGCTTCCAAATCTGCAATTCTTCCACTAAAAGGAGCTATAAGTTTACAGTCAGCGAGTGCTTTAGCAGATGCCTGAAGATTATATTTTGAAGAATAATACCCAGATGTTATCTCCGCTCTCTTCAACACCTCAGCAGGCACATTCTCCGTATTTCCATCATATCCAAGACCTATCAACTTATCTTGAAGCTCTACCTTAGCACGTTCCATGTCGTGTTGAGCTTTCTCATAAGCCGCAGTTCTCTCCTTCGAGTCAGCCACAGCTAATATTGTCCCTTTTGCAACATGCTGACCATTCTTTACATAGATACTCTCCAGGATAGTTCCTTGATTAGGGCATATGAGATCCGCTTTCTGAATTGCTTGCAACTTTCCATTACATAGCAACTGCTTGTTGAATATCTGCTTATGAAGGGTCATGGTGTCAACCTCAACAATCACCTCTTCCATTGGAGAAAATGCCATTTCTTCCTCCTTATCCTTGTCGCCTCCCTTACATGCTGCCAAAATAGCAAATGGCAAAATATATAATATGTTTTTATTCATAATCATTTAACTATTTTATCAAAATCTACCTCTAAATCGCGTTTGTTAACCCAGTCATATAATGTAGCCTTCTGAAGGTGATAGTAATCTGTCCAAAAGGTCTGTAACTGTCCTATATATTGAGCATTTGCGCTCTCTTTTTCCTGTTGTGCTGTATTCAACTCCGTAACAGAGATCGAGCCCTTTTCAAAGAGTCTGCGCGTAATCTCATATCGTTCCTCAGCTATATCTTGAGCACGTTGAGCATCCTTACATTGTGAAGGCTGCATATTAAATTGCATTACCTTCTTTCTGAGTTCCTGCACATAATCCTGATGACTTTGTTCTATCTGTGTCCTTGTAACCTCAAGTTGTGCTTTAGCCATCTTTACTCGACCTCGGCTCACTCCCCAATCAAAAACTGGAAGCGAGAGTGTAAGACCTACGATTTCATTATCTCTTAGATTACGATAGGCTTCAGCAAACTTACTTGCCGACTGTGTAAATCCCATCTCAGCACTCAAAGTCATCCTAAGCCCTCTGTTCGCCTTAGCCTGAGCAAGTGTAGCTTCTGCGTCAAGCATCTGCTTTTTCTGTTCAAGAGTATGTGATGAATTGAGTATAGCTTTCTGGAGAACATCATCAACGCCCAATAGCATGTCAGGAACAGTTACTGGTGGTAGAAGTTCTGCATTTTCATAGTCGGTAACTTTCAAGTAAGAAAACAGATTATACATCATGTCATCCAACTCCAGTTTATTTTTCTTTACAGCAACACGTGCATTCAAGAGTGAGAGTTCAAGCTGTAACACATCACTTTTTTGATTGATGCCCAAATCAAGTCGTTTCTTTGACATCTCATATAGTGCTTCCCTATCCTTCTGCGTTGCAACACTCTGCTTGTAATTTGACTGTGCAGAAAGAACATTAAAGAAGAGAGATATTACCCTTATTGCGACATTCTCCATTGCTGCTACGTATTCCTTCTGAGCAATTTGATATTCCACGGGCGCAGTTTTTTTCTCCCATTTAAGACTGTTATATGCTCTCAAAGGCTGAATGTAACTTATTCGTAAAGGTTGCGAATTATATGTCGTTTCATCATAGCTAAACTGATCAAGCCTATAGAGGTATGATTGGAGCGATACAGTACCACCTGTAGCAGCAATTTTCTGGTCGAGAGACAGCGTCATACTATTTGTCATAGAGTTATTGTTGACATACGCCACCTGACCATCTTCATAGTTACGGACAGCCACCAGTGAATGGTCAAAGTTCGCTAATCCTCCGCTCAGGTTTACTGATGGCAATAGTTGAGCCTTAAACGAACGGAACCTCCAATAGCTTGCCATGTAGGAATATTTAGCGAGAAGAGCATCATACGAATTCTCTTGAGCTATACGTATTGCCTGCTCCATTGTGAGTTTCTGTGCCGAACATATATTGCAACAAGCAACAAATACAAGTACTAATATTTTTTTTATCTTAAACTGCATTTTTCGATTATATGGTTATAAGAAATATATTATTTGTATTTCACTCGAGTCTCAAATGAACTTTCGGTCTATCCGTAAATATTTAAGATGAATGATTTTTTTAGAGTATTTTTTTCCCTATAACTATCATCTTATTATATTTGTTCCGCCATATCTTAAATTCTATTTAACGACCTCCGTGTTTTTATTTTTCATCTACTAAATCTTTACAATTCTCTCTGCCTCTTTTTTCATCTCTTCTGTTGCCCCCGATTCGATTTTTACATGTGCTTTCAATACCGTATGCGCCATTTCACGTGCCTTCATGCTCTCACCCATTTCATCATATAACAGCATAAGCTGATATAGAGGATAAAGCCGGTTGGGCATAACAGCATAAGCTTTGCTGTATGACATTTCAGCTAAGTCATACATTTTTTCATCACGATAATTATTTCCCATGATAATATAAAATATTGGGGCAGCACTCACCATCACGCCATCACGCAATATTGCATTGCTGTCTTTATACCGCTTTTCCTGTCTTAGTGTTTTTGCAAAACAGAATAAGTACTGAGGGTTATCATTTTCATAAGGCAACAATTCGTAATAATCTGTCAAAAAAGCGGAGTTCTGCATAATTGCAAACAAAAACGCGTTTTTATATTGTTCTTTGCGTTCTGTAATCTCGCACTTTAGAAACCAACTGAGGGTTACTAAGATTAATGTTGCAAATATACATATTGTTTTCTTTAAATCCAAATATAAACCGATTTTTTTTGATGATTCACTCCACGCAAATATTATTACAGTAAGAACACGATAAGGCAAGAGTTCGAATGGGTAAGAAAACATACTGAAGACAAGAAGAGATAATATTGTCATAAATAATATTTTACTTACTTTATACAGTCTGTACAAGGCTACTATTGCTATGCCTATCCATAGTAATGCTCCTACCAAACCCTGCTCCACAAGAACCTTCAATAGTTCATTATATGCATAGTCCGTTACACCTGCCGAAGCAAAGATTCTTGAATCTTGATTTTCATTCCACATTTCTGCTATGCCTTCTGCACATGCATGACAAAATCCTCCTACTCCAACACCTAACCAAGGGTTATGTAGCCATGAAGTGATAGATGCCATCCATATCAAAGTTCTGCCATCGGCTGATCCACGTTTGATAAAATAGAATCCTACTGCTACCGCAATCAGTACTCCCAATACTATCCATTTGTATCTCCAGTATTTCTTATGGAAAATCCATAATGCACACACACCTATTCCCACAAATGCCGACCTGCTCCATGTTAATGGGAGTACTAGAAGTGGAAGTATAAAGATGAAATTAAGAACATAGAATGTAGAACAACGGATATTTTCGATAATGGACTTATTCCATCCAAAAAATTTTATTTTTGAATAATAATAAAGAATTAACTGGCCAATAGAATTATTTTTCCAAAAACATCTTTCTCTGCCGAATTCCCCTTTTATCGTAACCCATCCTGTTTCTTTTATTCCGAGAAAAATCACACCTGCCATCATGAGATACGCGGAATAAGGACCTGGATTTTGAAACGAACCGGTAATAGCAAAGATATGATGTCGACTGTGACCTGAGATGAGTTGACCAATTCCTTCTATTGCCTCATAACATCCCATTAACATTATTCCTACACACAGCACACATGGTTGTATTCTGTTGTCATAAAAGATTATTCTTAGGACGGCATAAAGCATAATCATTTCCATAGTTTGAAGAAATACAGTACTACAAGGATATTCAGCACCAATCCATACCCTTCCAATATAGTATATAATCCAAATACACACTAAACAATCTACAATAGTCAACCTTCCCCCACTCGTTCTAAACAAACTTAATGTCATCCCAAGTAAACCTATGATAGGTATGGCATAGCAAAGTATTTCTTCTGCATCCGACCACCTTATCTCTACCGGTTGAATGGTTATCCACAAAAGAAATACAAGTGTCATCACCTGCAACAACGGAATAATGTATGTCTTTATCTTTATCATATACTTTAGTTATAGATAGTTAGAAGTGTTCAAAAGTTTTAGTATTCAAAAGTTCAACTCTACGAGAATATATAAACTTATAAACTCACAATCTAAAAAAAGAATTCTTAACTCTTAGCTCTTAATTACCTACGTTACCACTCCCACAATATATTCCTCAGGCACTACGCCACAGTATCTGGAGTCATACGAGTTTATCACATTATCTCCTGCCATGAAGTAGTAGTTATGCTTGAACCTGTGTTTGGTGAAAGGCTTGCCATTGGCATACGCCTCATTTTTGACCCAGTCCCACGTTATGTCCTTACTCGTTTCCCATTCCAGTATCACTTCATACAGAGCAGCCTCAAGAGCGTGAATACTAACAATATCATCTTTGCGAGGCACATATATAGGACCAAAATTCTTCATATTCCACCTCACATGCCTTTTATGTGGAAGAATCCAGAAGCCATAAATTAAAGAATCCGGGGTATGATCCATTCTCGTCTGTTCTGATTCCAACCCCAAAACCCCATCATAGTTATTATTCTTGTAGTGACTGTTCACGGCACTAATGCTGTCACCAGGAAGAGCAATAACACGTTTACAGAACACATTGTTTATTCTGAAGTATAACTTCCCATTATGGTTAGCTTCATTAAACACAACAATATCGTTATGCTTCACGCCACCATAGCCCTTCATGCGGAAAGCCTCCAGTTCTTGTCCTTCAAGACTAAATTTGAGGTTCGTATATATCCTCGCTCCCATATTCAACTTGTTTACTATCACCTTGTACCCCGGCTTCAGGGTCGGGTACATAGACTCCGTAGGAATGGTGAAATAATCAAACACAAGCATTCGTGACAGTAACCATGCTCCATAGAGCAATGGTACCGACAAGAATGCAGCTAATAGATATTTAACAATTTTCCAAAGCATAAGAAATAATTCTTAGTTTTTTAGTTTGTAAATTTTTCCTGTGGACTTGTAGTCTTTCTGTTCCAGCAAGAAAATACAACAATCATTCCAATCATCAAGCAAAGTACTACATATCCGATTATATATACAGTATGACTAAAAGCCTCGAAGAACCAGAGGGAATAGAGAGGAAGCACAACGCTCGTTGCAATACAGATGTACAGATACCAGTCCTTTAGCAACATGCTTACGTTCCAGCGTTCATGCCATGAATACACCACAAGCACGATAGACAGTATCCACAGCACTACGCTCTTGATGAACGAAGCCAACGGAGAGAAATGAATCAACTCTCCGAAACATCCGCATGACTCTATACTTCCCATTATCGTAGAGAAGAACAGGTTCAGTCCAGTCAGATAGACAAAGAACGTGAGCAACACGCAGAAACCTACGTTTGCCACTCGCCTGTATTCACGCCTGATGGCTAAGAGTGCCACGAGCATCTCTATCACACATACTCCTATAGCTCCAACCATCTCCATACGGATAGTCTCAAAACCTGACATTACCGATTTCAAGTCC
>JAILIJ010000256.1 GCA_024695315.1 Bacteroidaceae bacterium | reverse complement strand
TCATCAACTCAAAAGATTCTTTTTGGGAGGCAGAAAACGTAGAAATCTATGATTCTGAAATAAACGGCGAATATCTTGCTTGGTATGGTAAAAACATAAAACTTGTTCGCTGCCATATCACAGGCGAACAGCCATTATGCTATGTAGAAAACCTCATTCTAGAAGATTGCACATTCGGCGATGACGCAAATCTTGCCCTCGAGTATTCAACCGTAAACGGTAATATCAAAGGAAATGTTGTAAGTATAAAAAATCCAACAAGCGGAACAGTAATTGTTGAGGGTAAATTAGGTGAACTTATTTGGGACGAAAATCAAAAAGCACCAGCAAATGCTTGTGTAAAAGTCTTAGACAAATAATTCCATTTTTAATATTTACAAGACATTACCTTCATATAAATAGAAAACTTGCTAGTATTTCATAAGATTTACTGGCAAGTTTTTTATTCCATTTATATAATAGTAAAAATGCAATATATTATTTGCATTACTTATCGTATTATAAGCAAAAATCGCATCAGTCTGAGTGTATTTCTCTACCCCACTTCCTTCGACAACGCTTCGTAACACCTTCGTAAATCCTTCGAAAAGTCCACGTAACAAGTATAAGGATCATTTGAACTTTGAATCTTTACCCATTCCTCTTACTATCGGAGTTTGAAGCCCATCGTTAGATGCGTCTACAAATATACATTTTTTTGTCCACAATTAAAATTTTCACGCCCAAAATGGACAATATTTAACTTTATTTAACGACATATAAGTACTAAATTTCTTACATATCAATAGAAATAACAAAAAACGCCGTTTACACACCACCCCTTATCATATTTCTTATTCCTAAAAAATAAAACACTAATCATATCTTTCAAATAAAAAAATATAGATATTATCCATATTTTCAATCTGAGGAAACAGAAATCAACGTCCATATAAAAGGAAAATTTCCTCAAAAACAAATAATCAAAACATTTCAAATATGCAAAAACATTTCAAAAATGCAGATTTTCCGATGAAATCAGCTTTTTGCCATGTTTTTTCAAGAATGTATAACACAAAATACGTAATTTTGCCTTACGACATTTGACAATCAACTTGACAAATCAAAATATTAAAATACAAGATGTAATTGGCAAGCGAGGATAATAAAGCATAGCCAAGAATCAAAACATCAGGTGAAATAGATTCTATATATCTAATGTAATATTTACAAACCACTAACACTATTTTATTATGAAAAAAACAAATTATCTATTGGGGGTTCTAACGATTATTTCGGCCCTAACATTCAGCGCTTGTAGTGATAGCGATGATGACGGAAATAATGTAGAAGTCGTAAACGGTAAAACAGATGATGGCACTTTCACTCGTTCCACTCTTACCGGTGTTGTAAAAAACAACGATGGCTCTGTTCTCAGCGGTGTAACAATCAAAAATGGCACTCAAAGCACAACAACAGACGCAAACGGTGTTTTCAGTTTCGATGAAGTGAAAAAAGTAAACGGAAGAATTGTCTTGCAGTTATCAAAAAGTGGATACATAGACATAGTACGTACCACAACAGAAACAGACGAAGCATTCTTACAAATTACGATGCTCAATGAGTATGAAAATACGACAAACTCGACTTTTAACACTGGCAGTACTTCAAAACTGTCTCTAACAGATTGGTCAGACTTCAGTACTTCCATGGCCGTTGAATTACCAGAGAACTACAAAGTAGCCTCAAACGGCGCTTCATATAGCGGTGAGGTAAATGCAAAAATGACATACTTGGATCCAGATGAAGAGAACTTTGGCACTTCCATGCCTGGTAGCGACCTTGCCGCAGTACGTACAGACGGAAGCGACGCGCAACTTGTATCATACGGTATGGTAAAAGTTGAACTTACAGGTAGCAACGGCGAACAGCTTCAATTAGCTGATGGTGAGACTGCAACTGTAACGTTCTCAATTCCAAGCACACTGGCAGACAATACTCCAGCAACTATTCCTCTTTGGAGTTTCAATGAAGAAACAGGACTTTGGGAAGAAGAAGGCGAAGCTACTCTTAAGAACGGTGTGTACGTAGGTGAGGTTAAGCACTTCTCTTGGTGGAATCTTGACTGTCCATATACACGCGCCAATCTCAATATTACCGTAAAGAACAGCAATGGTAAGGTTTTACCATACATCAAGGTAGATGTTGATGGCCAAAGAACATTATACACAAAATCTGACGGTACATGCTCATGCTACATTCCTGCAGGCGTCGACTTTGACATTACTATCCATTCAGAGGACTACGGCAATTATACTCCAGAAATCAAAGAAACCGTTAATGCCGTGAGTGCCGGTACAAATAAAGATGTAGAAATTGTCCTCCCAGCTATCTCTACAATAAGCGGTAAGGTAACAAATAAGGGTTCAGGCAGTAAGATAGTAAGTATCTTCATGTCTTACAACAACAAATACACAGATAAGGTTATTTCTGATATTTTCGGAAAATATTCTATAACAGCTCCATACGGCTACACAGGTCCAGCAACTATCTATGCAAAGACAGCAGACGGCCAAACAGTCAGCAAGAAGATTGAGATTACAGATAAGGATCAAACCGTAAACTTCGAAATTGATTCAGAATCAAGCGCAGCATCCGGTGGCAGCATAGTGGTAACCGATAAAAATGGTGATAAGTGTACATTCACTCTGAAAGATATCGAATTAAGCCTTTCTAATGGTGTTTCAATCATGGACACATTACTGTCAGTAACAGCCATATACATGGATGCTGACCCAACATCATTCTCAAGAGAAATGCTTACCCTAACAATTAGGAACTACAACAAGTCTGTATCTAAGTATTCTGGAGCAGAATTAGTTTATATGGTAGAAGGCAACTCAACAGGATTTACAGAAGTTTGGGCAGAGAAAGCAGACGTATCAATATCAGTATCTGGCGACAAGTACACATTTAAGGTCGCAAATTCACCTTGTGACTTCCGCGGTCAAGGTGTTGAATATAGTGAAGATGCAGAATATAATGTCACAGCAGAAATTTGCGCTCCACTCAACGTAATTGCACATAGTGTTGAAAATGCAAAACAAAGTGATAAGCTATTCCCAAGTTTCATGCCATACATCAGCGGCGAATCTTTCAAGGCTTTAGTAATCGACAAGTGCGGTTTCCTAAGTAGCGGTGGATGTGCTTACTATCAGAATACGTCTTTGACAAAAACAGATTATGACAATCTTGTTGCTGCTGCAACAAAGTCATTGGGTAAAGCTGTAGAAACAGACGAGCCAGAAGAAAATACAGATTGGGACAATACTTACTCAAGCTATTTCTTCAAAGACGGCAAACTTATCGGTATAACTTACGATCCAGACTACCAGCCTAACGGTTATCAGTATTATGATACAGATCTTATAGATACAGATGGAATAATTACCGTATTTGCCTTTGAAGGATTCACGCTTGACTATACTCTACTATTCGATGACGAAATGTACTATAGCAAAAAGCGTATGCTGAAGGCAAGAAAATAGCTCGACAAGCCATACTAATACTCTTGGTAAATACTAAAAAAAACGTTTACCACGGGTAGCTAGTAATACATGATTAATTTGCTTTTTCATTCTGAAGGTGCATCTTTGTTATGAGATGCACCTTCTTCTTATATACACCCATTTTCGAAAAGAAATTTTTGTTTACCAACAAGACAGAAATAGTAATTGTTAGATATAAGACAAGAAAAACACATTTTTATAAGATGAAATGGTAAAAAACGATATATAATAACTATTTTTGTATTGCAAATATAAAATCCATCAAAAAAACGTCAAATATCATATTTGCTTTAAGTCATTGGGGAAGCCATAAATCTTTATAATAAAAGATAACAATTTCGCATAAAATTACGAATGATATTTATATTCTCCTACTTCATAGCAAAAAACGAAATTGACATGTTCAAAATCTTTAATTACTTGTAAAAAATGTTTTCATTCATCATTACCATCCTACCAATGTTTGTATGCCTATTTTGGGGTATAGCAATAATTCCAGCATTATGCACAGAAAGAAAGAAGCATCATGCCGTTTTGACTATATTCTTAGCTACTGTGAGCCTACTCTATTTTGGACATTGCATATATTTCAATCACAAAAACGAGCTCATACCAATCTCCGATAGTATATATTCATTTTGTAATCTTGCAGTCTACCCTCTATACTTATGCTACATAAAATCAATAACAACAAACAGCAAGAAGCTATGGCAAACTGTGTTCCTACACCTTATACCATCCCTATTTTGCTCAATTTGCATTCTTTTAACATATATAAGCATGAGTCCGTCTGAGACAAATATATTTATAAATGTATTCCTTTATAAAGGCTCCATCACAGAACTTTCTGGCAAATCTCTTATCATGGCATACCTACATTTTATATGTCGTATAGTTTTTGCCATCCAAATACCCTATGTTGTAATTGTATG
>JAILIJ010000250.1 GCA_024695315.1 Bacteroidaceae bacterium | reverse complement strand
GATTAAATGGAAGCTGTAAATAGATATATAAAAAAGATATTTATTTCATTTTGTTGAAATTCTTTAATGAAAAGTTATGATATTTTATTACCTTTGTACACAAAATCTATGAATTGAAATTAAAACAACCAATAACATTTTTCATGAAAACTACTGTAAAGAAGGTACTTGTCTTAGGTTCAGGTGCTTTGAAGATAGGACAGGCTGGTGAGTTTGATTACTCAGGAAGCCAAGCTTTGAAGGCTCTTCGTGAGGAAGGCATTAAGTCCGTTCTCGTGAATCCTAATGTAGCAACAATTCAAACAAGTGAGGGTATTGCAGACACAGTTTATTTTTTGCCTGTTAATACCTTTTTTGTTACCGAAATCATAAAAAAAGAACGTCCAGACGGTATTCTTTTGGCTTTTGGTGGACAAACGGCGCTTAACTGTGGTACTGAACTGTTCCAAAAGGGAATTCTTAAGGAATATGGCGTTCAGGTACTTGGCACAAGCGTAGAAGCAATCATGAACACAGAAGATCGTGATCTTTTTGTTAAGGAACTCAACAAGATTGATATGAAAGTTCCTGTTTCACATGCTTGCGAGGATATGGATTCTGCTATTAAAGCTGCACGTGAGATTGGCTATCCTATCATGATACGTTCTGCTTATGCTCTTGGAGGTCTTGGTTCTGGTGTGTGTCAGGATGAACAGCAGTTCAAAGAACTTGCAGAAAGTGCATTCACATTTGCACCTCAAGTTCTTGTTGAGGAAAGTCTAAAGGGCTGGAAAGAAATTGAGTTTGAATGTATACGTGATGCAAATGACCACTGCTTCACTGTAGCTTCTATGGAGAATTTCGACCCACTGGGTATTCACACAGGTGAAAGTATTGTTGTCGCTCCAACATGTTCTCTAACAGAGGAACAGGTTAAGTATCTTCAGGATATAACAATAAAATGCGTACGCCATCTTAATATTGTTGGTGAGTGTAACATACAGTTTGCTTTTAATGCAGTCACAAATGACTACCGTATCATTGAGATAAATGCTCGTCTTTCTCGTTCATCTGCTCTTGCTTCTAAGGCTACAGGTTATCCACTCGCTTTCGTAGCTGCTAAGATAGCACTTGGATACACACTTGACCAGATAGGTGAGATGGGTACTACCAACTCTGCCTATGTTGCTCCATCGCTCGACTATCTTATTTGTAAAATTCCACGTTGGGATCTCACAAAGTTCTCTGGCGTTAGTCGTAAGATAGGTTCTTCTATGAAGTCTGTTGGTGAGATAATGTCAATTGGACGCTCATTTGAGGAACTTATTCAGAAAGGTCTACGAATGATAGGACAGGGAATGCATGGATTTGTTGGTAATGACCATGTGGAATTTGAAAATCTTGATGACGAACTTGCAAATCCTACTGATCTTCGTATTTTTGCTATAGCGCAGGCATTAGAAAATGGATATACTATAGAACGTCTTGTAGAACTTACAAAGATAGATCCTTGGTTCCTTAATTGTCTAAAGAATATAGTAGATTACAAGCATAAACTTGAGGGATATTCTTCACTCGAAGAGATTCCTGCTGATGTAATGCGTCAGGCTAAGGTTTGGGGATTCTCTGATTTCCAGATTGCACGTTTTGTTCTCAAACCACAGAGTGGTAATATGGAGAAAGAAAATCTTGAGGTAAGAGAATATCGTAAGAAACTTGGTATACTTCCGGCTGTGAAGCGTATCCCTACAGTGGCAAGTGAACATCCGGATTTGACTAACTATCTCTACATGACTTATGCAGTGGAAGGATATGACGTTAATTACTACCATAACGATAAATCTGTTATTGTTCTTGGTTCAGGTGCCTACCGTATCGGCTCATCTGTTGAGTTCGATTGGTGCTCTGTTAATGCCATCAATACGGCTCGTAAACTTGGATATAAGAGTATTATGATCAACTATAATCCAGAGACTGTTTCAACGGATTATGACATGTGTGATCGTTTGTATTTCGACGAACTTTCATTCGAACGTGTTCTTGATGTAATAGACCTTGAAAGCCCTCGTGGTGTTATTGTTAGCGTAGGTGGACAGATTCCTAATAATTTGGCCATGAAACTTCATCGCCAAAGTGTACCAATCTTAGGCACAAGTCCATTATCTATCGACCGTGCAGAAAACCGTGGTAAGTTCTCCGCTATGCTTGATAAGCTTGGTATTGATCAACCTAAGTGGAGTGCCCTCACATCTATGAAGGATGTTGAAGAGTTCGTAAAGAATGTTGGATTCCCAGTTCTTGTCCGTCCATCATACGTACTTTCGGGTGCGGCCATGAATGTATGTTATGATTATGAGGAACTGAAGCGTTTCCTACAGTTGGCAAGCGAAGTCAGCAAGGAGTATCCAGTAGTTATTTCTCAGTTTATGACTGAGACTAATGAAATTGAGTTTGATGCTGTTGCACAAAATGGTGAGGTGGTTGAATATGCAATCTCTGAGCATGTGGAATATGCGGGAGTTCACTCAGGTGATGCTACAATGACTTTCCCTGCTCAAAATATTTCTTTTGCTCAGGTTCGTCAGATTAAAAAGATTTCACGTGCTATAGCTAAAGAACTAAACATTTCTGGTCCATTCAATATACAGTATCTTGCTAAGGGACGCGATATTAAAGTTATTGAGTGTAACCTTCGCGCTTCACGTTCGTTCCCATTTGTATCAAAGGTTTTGAAGCGTAATTTTATTGAGACTGCAACACGTATTATGCTGGATGCTCCATACAATAGGCCAGACAAATCTGAGTTCGATATCGACCGTGTGGGCGTTAAGTGCTCTCAGTTCTCATTTGCACGTCTTCAGAACGCTGATCCAATTCTCGGAGTAGACATGAGTTCAACGGGTGAAGTAGGCTGCATAGGCGATTCTTTTGAAGATGCACTTCTAGATTCTATGATTGCTACAGGCTACAATATTCCTTCTAAGGATAAAGGCATTATGCTTTCAAGTGGTAGTGCAAAAGAAAAGGCTGCTTTGCTTGATGCTGCCATATCTCTTGTTAAATCTGGATATACAATATACGCTTCAGAGGGTACAGCTAAATATCTTAATGAGAATGGTGCTAAAGCAATAGCAGTTGCATGGCCAGATGAAAAGGGTAGCAAGAATGTAAACGTAATGGATATGATTCATGACCATAAGTTTGATCTTATTGTCAATATTCCTAAAAATCATTCTAAGCGCGAGTTGACAAATGGTTATAAGATTCGCCGCAATGCTATTGACCATAACATTCCGTTAATTACCAATGCGCGCCTTGCTAGTGCATTTATCGAGGCTTTCTGTGAGAAGGGACTTAAAGACCTTCAGATTAAGAGTTGGCAGGAATACGAAAATTAAGTTCATCGGTAATATTTCATTTTCCTATATTTTTAGGGGACAGCAATTTGCTGTCCCCTTTTTCAGTTTGATTCTCATAGTATATATTTTAGTCTATTAGCTTTATAAACCGTGTTGCCCATTACGATTAGTTTGGTTCTGTTATTATTTCGTATTATAAACGTTCTAATTGATTTTATCGAAAAAAATCAAATTAACATAAAAATCAAAATGTTTCCAACCTTTTCA
>JAILIJ010000245.1 GCA_024695315.1 Bacteroidaceae bacterium | reverse complement strand
GATTCAGAGCTCCGATTAACTGTAATTATGATTTGATTACTGGCACTAAGTTCAATGCCTATCGTGAAAAAGGAGTTGGCAAACGCCGGTTATTACAAATAAAATATCGCTACTATAGTGATATTTCGCTACAGTTATGGCATTTATGCTATGCATTCTTTGAACAACAGCATAATATTAATCTGAATTGTGAGCAAAAAGAGTACATTCTTGCTCGACGCTTTGATGTAGTTTTTGAAGCTATTATTGATGAATTAATTGGAGATCCAAGAACAAACATTCCTAGAGGTCTTAAAGACCAAGAAGATGGGAAACGCGTTGACCATATGTATAGAGATCTGGCCTTAACGAACTACGCCCAAGAAGACCTGCAGGAAATCTATTACATTGGAGATTCAAAATATTACAAAATTGGTGCCTCTCTAGAGAAAAAATCTATTTACAAACAGTACACCTATGCTAGGAATGTGATCCAATGGAACATTAACTTGTTTTTTAATGAAAACCTAGCTTTTGATGCTAAAGATATAGATGACTTAAAAGAGGACAAGAAGGATTATAAGAGCATTAAACTGCGACATGACAATGACATGGACGTTACAGAAGGTTATGATATTATTCCTAACTTCTTTATATCAGCATCGGTTCGTAAAGATAGAAAATATGATGCTAAGGATGAAAACATTCGACCTCATTTAAATAAGAAAAATGAACATAGCACATATATAACATATCAATTTGTCAATAGATTATTTGATCGTGACACGTTGATACTTTCCCATTATGATGTTAATTTCCTCTACATAATCTATTTGTATGCACGCAATAAACCTAATGAAATTGTATGGTGGAAAGATAAGGTTCGTAATCTATTTAGAAAAGAAATACGAGATGTTCTTTCTTCCAAGTTTGAAATGTTTATGATAACAGCCAAGCCTAACATTAGCGCTGAAGCATTTATACGTGATCACTTTCAACAATTAAATGGTAAGCTTTTTAAGCCATTCGAAGATTATGAGAATAGATCTTATTATTCATTAGCACTCCAAAGGCCCATAGAACACCCTAAAAGCACTGCTGATATCCGGAGGAATGATGAATTTATTCGAGATCAAGAAAACATCATGACACTGCTGAAAGGGGCTTTTTTTATTGAACCTTGTGCTTTTGGAGAAAATCCTATAGAAAAATTCGCTAAATACGACTTTTCTACACCCGCCAAGAATATGCAAAAAAGATTGACAGTACACTTTATAGAGAACAACCTAAATGATTCTTTTTTAATTGGCATTTATAATGGGCCAGACCATTTAAGATGGATTAAGTCAAGAAAAGGTAACTATAAGTGTGATGACATTTATAATGTGCGTATAGGAAACAATAGACCTGGTTCAGTAAACTATAGCCAACCATTTTATAATACGCCAAAGTTTATCATAATATATGACAAAGACAACTACTCTAAAGATAGTTGTTTGGCATTTAGAGTCAAAAGTTACGATATAATCAAAAAGGAAAGAATGTTACTGATGGACTATGATGCCAAAGGTGACTATTTAGGGTATATACTTGACGAACAAGTAACACTCGGCAATTTAGATATCCCTAGTATCATCAAGGATGCTATAGCCGGGAAATTTGGCAATTACATAAAATACGCGCCCATCTATCTAACAGGCGAGCAACTTTTAAAATACCGATTAAACGAATGAATTCTTTCAAAAAAGAATATATTGAAGAACCCTTGCATGGAGCTAAAGCCAATGCTCAACCATTGAGAGTTGGCACACTATTTAGCGGTATCGGGGCTTTTGAAGAAGCCTTAAGACAACTAAGAATACGCCATAAAATAGTTTTCGCTTGTGATAATGGGGAAATAGAACTTATTCCATTAGACAACAAAAAAGAAAGAAAAGAGTATATCGACTATGAAAAAAGAATTCGATCATTAAGTAGTGAAGAAAAGGCTAGACACAAGTTCTTAAAAGAAAAGATCGAATCTTTTGTAGAACAGACTAGAGAAATATGTTATTCTATTCCCAGTCGAACCGCACGTACTCATTACGTTGATTCTTTATATGCAAAATATGAAGGCGATAAGAAAAACTGGGTTAAGGAAACTTACATAAACTTCTTCCACAATAAAATTGCTAGAAGAGATTTTCACACGGACATTAGATTTATGAAAGGTGAAGAATATCTTAATAAAGTAGATATAATAGTTGGAGGAAGTCCGTGTCAAAGTTTTTCCACTTATGGAAAAAAACAAGGTTTGGATGATGCTAGAGGAACTCTTTTCTATGACTATGCTCGCATTATAAAGGAATGTAGACCAAAGGTTTTCATTTATGAGAATGTTGCTAGTCTAAAAACTAGAGACAATGGAAAAACATGGGCAAAAATGCTTGAAATTTGGCAAGACGTTTTA
>JAILIJ010000145.1 GCA_024695315.1 Bacteroidaceae bacterium | reverse complement strand
ATCTCTATCAAGTTTTTTGTATATGTTGTTGCTGTAGTTATCGGTTGTGGATTTGGCTATATGTACATTTTCCTTAGAAAGAAACTTATGCGCCTTGAATCAAACGGAGCCGTCAATCTTGCTGATGCTATCGGTAGAGAGGCTGATGTCTATCTGAGAATACCAGCTGAGTCAAAAGGGGCGGGCAAAGTACAGATAAGTCTTAATGGATCAATATTCGAATATCCTGCTGTTACTCGTGGACAAGAGATTGCTACGGGCAGAAGGATTAAGGTCGTCGATGTACTTGACAATAGGACTCTTCTTGTTGAGGAAGTGTGAAAGAAAGTCGGTCCTATACTATCAATTCTAAATAATCAATTTAATAATCAAATAATTTATAACTAATTAATTATGGACGGAATGCCAATAATTGTTGCTGCTGTTGTAGTATTTGTAATACTCTTCGCTGCTATTGTAAATCGTTACCGCCGTTGTCCTTCTGACAAGATTCTTGTTATCTACGGTGGAAGTTCTGGTGATAAAAAATCTGCCAAGTGTGTACATGGAGGTGGTGCTTTTGTATGGCCTATCATTGAGGACTATGCCTACCTTTCACTTACTCCTATAAGTATTGACGCAAATCTTACGAATGCTCTTTCTCGTCAAAACATACGTGTCGACGTGCCTTGTCGATTCACAGTAGCTATTTCTACAGATCCTGAGTGTATGAATGCTGCAGCAGAACGTCTTCTCGGACTTACTGCAGTGCAGATTCAGGAACTTGCTCGTGATATCCTCTTCGGACAGCTTCGTCTTGTAATCGCTACCATGAGTATCGAGGAACTCAATAGCGACCGCGATAAGTTCCTTGAAGCAATATCAAGTAATGTTGAGGGCGAGCTAAAGAAGATAGGTCTTCGTCTTATCAACGTCAATGTGACAGATATCAACGACGAGTCTGGATATATCGAGGCTCTCGGTCAGGAAGCTGCTGCTAAGGCTATTAACGAAGCTAAAGTACGTGTGGCTGAACAGGAGAAGATCGGAGAAATTGGTAAGGCTGAGGCTAATCGTGAGACTCGTGTACGTACAGCAGAGGCTAATGCGCAGGCTGTACAGGGAGAAAATGAGGCTAAGGTACAGATTGCTAATTCTGAGGCCGACCGCCGTGAGCGTGAGGCTGAGGCACAGCGTAAGGCTACAGCTGCAGAAAAGGTTGCTCAAGCTAAGGCTCTCGAGGAAGCATATTCTGCAGAGAAGGCAGCGGAGGAAGCACGTGCTGATCGTGAGCGTGCTACACAGAGCGCTAACGTCCTCGTCACTCAGGAGATTGAAAAGAAGCGTCGTATCATCGAGGCTGAGGCAGAGGCTGAGAAGGTTCGCGTAAATGCTAAAGGTGAAGCCGACGCACAGTACGCTAAGATGGAAGCTGAGGCACGTGGTCTCTTTGAGATTCTTAGTCGTCAGGCTGCCGGTTATGATAAGATGGTACAGGCTGCCGGCGGAGATGCTAATAAGGCTTATATGCTCCTTCTTCTCGAGAAGCTTCCTGAACTTGTTAAGACTCAGGTTGAGGCTATCAAGGGCATCAATATTGATCATGTCACAGTTTGGGATAGTGGTCAGAACGCAGACGGAAAGGGCAGTACAGCTAATTTCCTTTCTGGTCTTATGAAGAGTGTACCACCTCTCAATGAATTGTTTGACCAGGCAGGACTTGCTCTTCCTGAGTATCTTGCAAAAAAGCAGGAAAAGGGGGATAAGGTTCAAGAAGAAACTGCTGCTCAAGAATTTGAAGAAGAATAATAAGCAGTTTTTACTATCATAAACAGCGGGACAGCCACATGGTGGTTGTCCCGTTTTTTCTACGTAAAAGGAATCATTACTTTTATAATGAAAGCAACCAATTTACAATACATTTGAGCAGTGTTTGAGCGGTGTTTGAGCACCGCTCAAACACTGCTCAAATACTGCTCAAACGGTGATTAAGCAAGCAAGAGATGTAAGCATTTTTAGCTGTAAGCCGTGATGAGGCATTTTATGCTGGATAATTCTTTCATTCGAGCGCAAAATTTTTTGTAAAGTTCTGCAGGAATAGTTCTATTATTTAGGAAGAATTTTCCGAATCATTCAATGATACGGTCGTACCATTGAATGATATGACCGTACCATTGAGTGATACGACCGTACCATTGAATGATTTCAAGAATTATTTCGCAATATGCATAAAATAGTTCTGTAGGAAAGGAGAAATTCTTCTGCTTAAATGAATAAAATGTTCAGTATGAAGGCGCGCTAAAGAGACAAAGTTTTTAGCGAACATAATATAAAAGAATAAAACAAGACTTTGTCATTTTTTTTACACAAAAAAATAAAAAAATAATAAAACTTTATCGTTTAGCAGTCGTTAAACAGGTGTTAAACATCTATTTAACGATGCAAAAAAGTTGCGCAACTTTGAAGTAAAAGTTCTCAACTTTGAGGGAAAAGTTCTCAACTTTGGCACAATTGGAGGAAATAATGTAGTTCAAAGGTGGCTATATTTATTTACTATACAACTTGACGACAATATCGTCCATTCCCTCTGAGTGGAATTTGAGCGTAATGGCTCCTGCTTTGCGCGTGGTTTGTACTATAGCCATCATTCTACCGAAATAAGTGTCGTCTTCCTTTGATGTGAATGGTGTAGTACGTCTTAGATCGCTATTGATACATCCGAGAAGTTTACCTTCACCTTCTATTGTGGCCGTGACATGGCGATTCATGTGCTGCACAAGGTTATTATCTTTGTCTAACAATTCTATTTGTATGTAGCTCAAGTCTTGTCCGTCAGCCTTAAGTTCTTGTCTGTCGGCTGTTGCTCTAAGGTGATGAGGCTGTCCTGCGGTACGTATCTCGTAATGTGCCACGGTGTCAGTTCCGTTTATACCTTTGGCTTCAATTTTACCTGGTAAGTATGGCACGTGCCAAATTATTGTGTGGTTGTCAAAGTCCTTGGTGTTTTTTATTCCCATGACTTTATTGTTTATGCTGAGTTGTACTTTTTCACAGTTCGTTGTTGTGTTGACTTCTAACACCAATCCTTGATAGCGGAAAGGGAAATTCCAAATGCTCGCCATGTTTGGCCATTGCCACAGGTCACGTCCGTGGTCTATGTCAAGACTCTCGTCCCGTATTGCTATTCCTACTATAGGTTTGTCCTTGTTCCACATGGCCCGATGGAATAAAGCGCGTGGCTTTTCAATCATGTTTATGTCGAACAGTCCTGTTGGCCATCCGTGACTTGGCCATTGAGCTTCACCTATGTAGTCTGTTCCTGCCCATATAAATCCGCCTGCTATGAAGTCGTTATCTTCTATTATGTTCCACGGATTATTTGTGTCGTACGCCCTAATGTTGCCTTCTGCACCGCAGTAGTATGGCAGTTCCTCTGTGATCATAAACTTACGTTCTGGATATTTCTTGTGGTCGCTCAGCATTCTTGCCTCTAAATAGTTATATCCGATGACATCTGTTACCTCAGAGAAAGTTCCGTTATGGTTGTTTTGACATGCCATACAAACAGGACGTGTTGGCTCTTGTGCATGTACAAAGTCTTGCAGCATTTTTGCTCTGTCCGCACCTGTCCTTGTGGCGTCCCATGCCTCTTGTAGTTCGTTGCCTATGCTCCATGTAATGATAGAAGGATGATTTCTGTCTCTAACTATCATGTTGTTAAGGTCCTGTTGCCACCATTGATCAAAGTATTCGGCATAGTAGCCCGATTTCCATTTGTCGAAAGCTTCGTCAATAACAAGGAACCCCATTTTGTCGCAAAGATCGAGAAATTCAGGTGCAGGTTGATTGTGGGCACATCTGATGGCATTTACACCATATTCCTTGATAATTTCAAGTTTACGTTCCATGCTTCTTATTGGTAGAGCGGAACCAAGTGGGCCGTCATCTTGGTGCAGACAGAATCCCTTTAGTTTAAGATGTTTCCCATTAAGGTAAAATCCTTTGTCGGATGTGAATTCCGCTGTTCGTAATCCGAATGAACTGTCGAATGTGTCCAGTAGTTTGCTACCTTCGTAGAGATAAGTCTTCACGCTGTAGAGGTTGGGAGCATTTAGACCGTCCCACAGCTTGGCTTTTTTGATAATGATCGTGTCTTGGTCATATCCTTTTGCCACCTGTTTGCCCGTATTGTCGAAGACGATGTGTATGAGTTTCTTTTTGTGTATGTCGCCTACGGTAGTTGTTTTTATTGATATTCCCCAGTTTTCCGTATCGTCATGTGGAGGAATGGTCCTAATATATGTTCCGTAAGATGCAATGTGTTTTTTGTTTGTTTTTATGAGCCATGCGTGTCGGTAAATACCATTCCCGGTGTACCACCTTGCTATGCTGTCATTATCGTTTGGCGAATTGACGGTAACGTAAATTTCGTTCTCCTTATCATAGTGTATATATGGTGTCATATCGTATTCTATGTAGCAGAATCCATAAGGGCGGAATCCGAGTTTGTGTCCGTTTATGTAGACTGTACTTCTATTGTATATGCCGTCAAATAGTATGCTGAAGGATTTGTCCTTATCTTTGGCAGCAACGTGGAATGTCTTCTTATATTCACCCCATCCTCCAGCCATGTGACCATTGCAACCAGATAGTTTTTCGTTAAAAGGCATGTTGATGCTCCAATCGTGTGGCAGTTGTATTTCTTCCCAATGACCTTTGTTGAGACGAAATTGCCAGTCGAAGTCGAAATTCGTCTTTTGTCTTTGTGACCATATTGTCGTTGAATATACGATTGCAAGAAGCAGTAAAAATGTTTTTTTCATACGTTTTCAGGTTTAAGATTGTGCAAATGTATAAAAACTTATCCAAACGTCATGCCGCGAAGTTGTTAATTTTCAAAATGGATGCCTTTCCTATTCGTCATCTTAATTACATTAAGAACTCGTTTGATCATTTGCTCAGAATTGGCACACGTGGAGACTCTGGAGTTCCAAGATAGCTTGGCTTGCGACCTCCGAGGTCTATTTCGATTTTCTCTATTACGATTCCTTTGCTCAAAGGAGAGATTCGTAGTGTGTGCCTATTGTCATTCTTTGATTTGATAGTAATTTTTGTTTTCTGTAAGTTTATACGGTTAGCCTCCCATTCGTAGTTTTGATCACCTTTGTGCTGGTTCACATTTAAGGTGATGAGTTGGCCATCATCAACGCATAAGTTCATTGTATGAGTACCATTGAATGGAAATGTTGGGGCGAGATAGAGGTATAAGTCATATTCGCCTGTGTGGTTTGTTATGAAATTGTATTCTATGTTTGCTCCGTCTATGTTTGCAGTATATGGCATAAGTGCAACAGCTCCGGCAGTTTTGCCATAGTCTTTGATGACTTTCCAACAAGCTGTGTTGTCATTATCTTTGGCATCGGTTGCCGGATGACATGAATTGAAGTTGATGGCTTCCATACTTATTACTCCTTCATGTTCTTTGTACGCCATGTGAGCCGCGTGGTTAGTGTTCACGTATTTTGGCTGAGGAAAATATCGTCTTCCTGGCTCTTGCCATGATGTGTAGCCTATATGTAGTTGGTCCATCATGTGATTCCATTTTCCACCCGCAATCTTGTGGTTGTAGTTGTAGCATAGAATGGAGTCGCGATCGTAGTACATACGTGCTTTTGCAGCCCATTCGTTGGCTTTAGCATCATTTTTTGATGCAAGATTTTCGTTCATGGCGTATGCGTAATGAAGAGCATAGATGTTGCAAAGTGCACGTATAGGGAAAAGAATGAGTTCGTTGTAGGCATCTTTGTATTGCTCTGTCAGGTTGATGTATTGGTTGAGAGCATCAACTTCAAGTGCTTTGTAGTCGGCTAATACTTTTGCC
>JAILIJ010000106.1 GCA_024695315.1 Bacteroidaceae bacterium | reverse complement strand
GATACAAAAGCAGCAGCAGTTGCAACGTCTTTCACCTCAACAGTTGTTGACGGTGAAGCTCTTGGAATTGCCTATTGCGGAATTGGCCGAGAATGTCAAGAACGAAATTGTGGATAATGTGGCTTTGGAGGAAGGACCGTTGAAGGGGGGGGATGAATGTGTGGAGGATGAATTTGGTGGGTCTTCAGTTGACGGGGAAAGGACTGATGAAATGCAGACGGATGAGTATGAGGCTCCAGAAACGATGTATGAGTATGATGCTGACGACATTCCTTCAAATCAAGAAAAGGCTGATTATTCACAAATGCAGGAAATACCCATTGGTGCCACGAAGTCTTTCATGGATGACATGATGGAGCAGATGGTGAATTATGACTTATCTGAAGAGCAGTATGTGCTGGTTGAATACTTGATTTATTCACTTGACAACAGAGGTTTTCTCTCACGCCCTATTCCAAGTTTGGTTGATGATATGATTATCAATCATAATATTTACACGGACGAGGATGAAGTAGAGAAAGCTCTTCACATTCTTCAGCAGTTTGATCCGCCAGGCATTGCTGCACGTGATACGCGCGAATGTCTGTTGTTGCAGATTGATAGGATACTGAAAGATGCTAACAGCCAGACTTTTGAAAAGATTGAATTACTTCAGGATTCACGTAAGATTATAGATGAGCATTATGATTTGTTCATCAACAATAATTTAGAGAAACTTCAGAATATTACGGGTATGAGCGCAGTGCACCTTAGCGATGTGCTCGATACTATAAAGAAGCTTAACTTGCATCCAGGACTGGCGCTTAGTGAGTCGTCAGGTGATAGGGTGCAGTTAGCTGTTCCAGATTTCATAATTGAGACTGATGCTGACGGAGAGGTGAATTTCTCACTTAATGGAGGGGATGTGCCAAGTTTGCATGTGAGCCAGGAATATGTTCAGATGCTTAGCATGATGCAGAAGCCTGGTGTTAAGTTGAGTAAGCATGACAAGGAACGTTTTTCGTATTATCAGCAGAAGGTAGACTCTGCAAGAATGTATATTGAGTCCATAAAGCAAAGACATCACACTTTAGAGTCGACGATGAAGGCTATTATAGATCTTCAACATCAATTCTTTATTACACAAAATGAAGATGATCTTCAGAAACTTATCCTTGAAAATGTGGCTACTAAGGCTGGATTAGATGTAAGTACTGTTTCGAGAGTGTGCAATAGTAAGTATGCTCTTGTTGACGGAACTCTTTATCCGCTTTCATTCTTCTTCAAGCGTATGAGAACAAATAGTAAGGGGGAGGAGATTGATGGTAATAAGGTTGAGAAGGTATTGAAGGATATTATTGATCAAGAGGATAAGAAAAAGCCTTATTCCGATGTTGAGCTTGTTGAGCAGCTAAAGAAACGAGGTATTAACATCGAGAGAAGGACTGTAAATAAGTACAGAGCGAAATTTGGAATTCCAACTGCAATAAAACGAAAGAGTATATGAACGAAAAGAATATAATACGGACAGCTAAAATTCTGTCTGCAATCTTTTCACCATTTTATGTCCCTATATGGGTTATTTTTGGCCTGTTTGTTTTTAGTTATCTGAGAATGTTGCCTATAGAATATAAGATTTTTATTTTGTCTATGGTCTACATTTTTACTATATTCATTCCTAAAACAGGCATAAATTTATTTAGAGTAATAAACAAGTGGACGCACATGCAACTTAGTCATCGTGAGCATCGCCACTTGCCTTATATACTTACTTTGATTAGTTACGCCACTTGTCTTATTATTATGACGAGATTTAATGTGGCCATGTTTTTCAAAGGTATTGTGATGGCAGCATTGGTCTCTCAGATGATCTGTGCGGTTGTCAATGCGTGGTGGAAGATTAGCACACACATGGTTGGGGCGGGTGGACTTGTCGGTTCGCTTGTGGCTTTCAGTTCTATATTCTATTTCAATCCTGTTGTTCCTGTATGTGTGCTGATTCTTATTTCGGGTGCTTTGGGTTCAAGTCGAATAATACTTCGTCAGCATAGTGTGGCTCAGGTTGGAGTCGGATTCGTTGTTGGAATAATCTGTTCTATGTTTTTCATTTTGATAAATTGGATGTAGTAACAGATAGTGAGGGAGAATTTTATGTTTTATATTCTTCTTCAACCATACATTTAATTGTTTTCGAAACAATATTTAAAAATTAAAAATATATACATCATGACACCAGTAGTTTCAATAATTATGGGCAGTACATCAGATCTTCCAGTAATGGAAAAAGCTGCCAAGTTCTTTGATGAAATGCAGATTCCTTTTGAAATCAATGCTCTTAGTGCTCATCGTACTCCAGATGCTGTGGAGGCTTTTGCTAAGGGAGCTAAGGATCGCGGAATCAAGGTTATAATTGCAGGTGCTGGAATGGCTGCCGCTCTTCCAGGAGTTATTGCTGCAAGCACAACACTACCTGTTATTGGAGTGCCTGTTAAGGGATCTGTGCTTGATGGTGTTGATGCTGTCTATTCTATGCTTCAGATGCCTCCTGGTATTCCTGTTGCTACTGTTGCTATTAATGGTGCTCTTAATGCGGGAATCCTTGCTGTTCAGATGCTTGCTCTTAGTGATGAGGCACTTGCTGAAAAGTTTGCTGCATACAAGAATGGTCTTCGCAAGAAGATTGAGAAGGCAAACGAAGACCTCAAGGAGGTTAAGTTCGAATATAAGTGTAACTAAATAGTCATTCTCCTTCATATTTGAAATGATAGGGAGATGGTTACTGTAATGTTCAAAAGTATTTTATAATGATAGATTTATTCAATTATTCTCGTCGCTGGAGTACTGAGGTAAATGTGGGTGGAGTGCTCATGGGAAGTGTGTGGCCTATTCGTATTCAGTCTATGGCTAATACTTCAACAATGGACACGGAAGGCTCCGTGGCTCAGGCTAAGCGTATAGTAGATGCAGGAGGAGAAATTGTTCGTTTCACAACACAAGGAAAGCGTGAGGCTCTCAACATGAAGAATATAAATGCTGGGCTTAGGGCTGATGGATATAATGTTCCACTGGTTGCGGACGTTCATTTTAATGCTAATGTTGCCGATGTTGCCGCTACAATATGTGAGAAGGTACGTGTGAATCCAGGCAATTATGTTGATCCTGCTCGTACATTCAAGAAGCTTGAGTACACAGACGAAGAGTATGCAAATGAAATAAAGAGAATTGAGGAAAAGTTTGTGCCTTTCCTTAATATATGCAAGGAGCATCATACTGCCATTCGTATTGGCGTGAATCATGGAAGTCTTTCTGACCGTATTATGAGTCGATATGGTGACACGCCTGAAGGTATGGTAGAGTCATGTATGGAGTTCTTGCGTATTTGTGTTCGTGAGAAGTTTACCGATGTGGTAATCTCTATCAAGGCCAGCAATACGGTTGTGATGGTTAGTACTATGCGTCTTCTTGTCACAACGATGGATAAGGAGGGTATGGCCTTCCCACTTCATCTTGGTGTTACTGAAGCTGGTGATGGAGAGGATGGACGAATAAAGAGTGCGGTAGGTATTGGAGCTTTACTCTCTGACGGTATTGGAGATACTGTTCGTGTTTCTCTTTCAGAAGCACCAGAGAATGAGATTCCTGTGGCACGTAAGATTGTGGACTACGCCATCAATTCACGTAAGGATGCTAATCTACCAATAGACGAATTTGTCTTACCTGATGAATACAAATGGTTACGTCCTGAAAAACGTCAGACTGTAGCTGTTAAAATTCCTGGACTTATTGAGGCAAATGGACAACCAGTAAAGGCTATTGGTGGAGACAATGTGGCTGTTGTGCTTAATGATATTCCTCTCATGAACACAGTAGTGCTTAATCCTTATCGTCTTAATGCTGAGAATGTGGCTTTCCTTAAGGCTCATCCTGAGGTTCTTATCGTTAGTCATCCACAGACAGCCAATAAGTTGGGTGAGCATCGTGCACTTGCTTTTCAACTTATGAATCTTGGAGTTAAGAATCCTATGCTTATCTGTCAGGAATATGCAGAGGATAATCTTGAGGATCTTCAACTTAAAGCGGCTTTTGATTCTGGAATTATTTTTATTGACGGTCTGGCTGATGGAATAATTCTTCTCAATCATACAGATGCGGTTAGTCAGCAGCAGATTACTGATACTGCTTATGGCATTCTTCAGGCGTCAAGAGTTAGATTTACAAAGACGGAATATATTTCTTGTCCAGGATGTGGACGAACACTTTACAATCTTGAGGAGACAATCAAGAAGATTAAGGATGCGAC
>JAILIJ010000074.1 GCA_024695315.1 Bacteroidaceae bacterium | reverse complement strand
TATTATTATATTTTTACATAAATCTATACCTTTTTGTCATTATCATTGTAAGAAATATTATAATAGTTTTGTGAAATTTTATAAAAAAAATTTATTATGGAAAAAAAATCATCTTATTCTGTACCAGAAACAAAAGTACAAATATCCAAAATTCGCACTCAAATACTGGCAGGAAGTAAGAATGGAAATATAAACGCTTCCGGTAATGGTTTTCCGTTTGATTCTCCAGAATCAGGAGCTAAAACACGATTAAATGTCGATTAAATCAATCTATTTATAGTCTCAAAGATTTGATATTAATCATATAATAATCCTTTAATGATATTTTTTATAAAAATACAATAATAAAAGATTAATTTATATGTGGTTAATAATAAGGTCGAATCCTACATTTAGTGCTGGATTCGACCTTATTTTTTATAGATATAATTATATCAAACATCGTATGGGTATTTTACGCCCCATTCCTTTCTTAGACTATCCATTTGCCGCATTATGCTTAAAGTCTCGTTATGAGGCATAAGATGAGATTCTGTAAGTCCATTTTCTATACATCGACGACATTCCATAACTTGATATTCATAACCAGTAATCATATCATCAGGTTTGTGAAAACTGTCTACTAATTTATAGTCTCGATATACTTCAACAAGTTCTGGACAATTCACATTGTCCACTCGTATGTAGCCCTCAGTTCCATTTATTATTCCCTGTCTGTCATTCAAACATAATGCACCAGCCTGAAGATTTGCCATTCTTCCGTTAGAATAGGAGAGAGAAATACATTCTTGCATGTCCATTCCCTCTGGACCTAATTGAACGTTAGATATCATCTTTGTTATATCCTTTCCAAAATACATTCTTGCAAAGTTAAGAACATATACTCCTAAATCAAGTAAAGCGCCTCCACATAAATCAGCACGAATTATTCGTGGTTTATTCTCCATCATGTAACATAGTGTTGCCGTAAGAAGGCGAGGTTCACCTATGACTCCGCTGTCAAGAAGTTCTTTGATTTTTAATGAAAGCGGCATATATCTCGTCCATATAGCTTCTGTAATGAATACGTTCTTTCTTCTTGCTGTTTCAAGTAGTTTTTCAGCTTGATTAGCATTTGCAGTAAATGCTTTTTCTACAAGAACAGGTTTCCCATGTTTTATGGCAAGCATAGCATGTTCAAAATGGTGTGAGTGTGGTGTTGCAATATAAACAAGGTCTATATCCTTGTCACAAACCATTTCTTCATAACTACCATAGGCTTTGGCAATTCCAAACTGACGTGCAAAATTTTGCGATTTTTCTAACGAACGAGATGCTATTGCTCCCACTTCAAAATCACAGAGCGGAGCTAATGTGTTTGCCATCTTTTGAGCGATCCATCCTGCTCCAATAATTCCGACCTTAAATGTTTTCATAAATCTATTGTTTTAAGGATAAAATTTAAAATTAGCTATAATATATCATAGTCTTGCTGATTATAATTTCTCTTATATTCTTTTATGTTTTTCTGTATTATATATTTTACTTCGATGAAATGTCATGGCTTCGTGAGCCATGCTATGTGTCTCTTGCAATTGAGGATACTTATGAAAAGGTACAATTTTTATAGATATTGTACTATGTACCAATTTCAGAGAAATACATTTGTTTATTAAATCTGCATTAGCACTATCTTTTGTTGGAGTTTTGTCAAAATTCTGTTGAATATACGAAACATTCGAAAGAAATATAATATTAGAATTTTGAGGTATTGATTCCATTGCATGTATCATGACTGATAAAATCATGCGAAACTCCGTTGTGTGATCATCCGACATAACGTATGTGTCTACGATTTGTTCATTTTGCTGTATTATGTACGCTCCGGCACTGCATCGTTCTTCATGTCCATAATCACATGAGCCACCACACCAAACATAATAAATGTCTGGATTCATGCGCATTTTATGAGTATACGTAGATTTCATTTGTTATCACGTAATTTTTTTGTTATGTCAATATATTCGGCTATTCCTTCAATGTAATCAGCATATAGCTGCTCTGCATCTTTTCCTTTAAGAATATGACATTTTCCACATGATGGGCAATGATCAAGACATTTCCATTGGTCACGAACAAAAAACATACGTTCTTCTCGTGAGGATGTAGAAATTCTTGGTGGAATCATATTGTATGATGTTTTATATGTGAAGAAATAATATAGTTAGAATATTTTTTTATATCAAACATTTCCTATACTTTTAATTGCCGATTTTATCGAAACATATATAACTAAAAATAATTATAATTGTATGCTATCAATACGAAATCGCATAGCGCCTGCAGGTACTTGTACATCAACTGTATCACCTACCATTTTTCCTAATAATGCTTGAGCTATAGGTGATTTTATCGAAATTTTCTTCTCTGTTATATTGGCTTCATGTGGGCTAACTATGGTGTAACAAAGCTTTGTATTGTTAGCCATATTAGTAATTTCTACCTTGTTTAGCAGGCCGATAGTATTTGAATCAAGCTTATCTGAATCTATGACTCTTGCAAACTCAAGAACTTTTTGCTTAAAGCGAATTCTGCTTATTAGTTTTGCTTGTTCTCGTTTAGCTGCATGATATTCGAAATTCTCGCTCAAATCACCTTTTTCACGTGCTTCAACAAGAGCTTCTTTGACTTTTGGATATTCAACATATTCTAACTGATGTAATTCTGCAACGAGTTTATCGTAGCCCTCTTGTGACATGTATTCCATAATAAGTATATTCTCTATAATTAATAAGTTAACATGAAGTTATTATTTGATAATGAGATTCTGTCTTATATAAAAATTAACATGAGACACAACTCTCATTTTCGAATACTTCTTGAATTTATATTTGACGCAAATGTAATAATAATAAAGGAATATAATACTCTTTTTATCGATTATTTCATATTTTTCGCATATCAATATTTTTTACACATAAAATTGATAGGATTAGTTACTAAAACATATTCCGTATCATTTTTACTACAGTAAAAAATATTGATATGCGAAAAATATGAAATAATCGATA
>JAILIJ010000055.1 GCA_024695315.1 Bacteroidaceae bacterium | reverse complement strand
AAATTAAACGTTTGCCCGATAATAAGTTTTTTCTTTCTGGAACAATGATTCAGCCTCATTGCCCTCTTGCGCCACAGCTCCATGGTCAGGCACAATAATTAGTAAAGTATTATCCCACTTACCAGAAGCCTTTAAGCCATTAACGAATTTCCCGAGACAGTCATCTGTATAGGCGAAACTATTTTCAGGTTTCCTATCAAGTCGACTATAAGGTACCTCCCATGGTTCATGGCTTGATAAAGTCATTATACTCGTAAAGAATGGAGATTTCTTTGACTTAATATTTTCAAGCACTTTGTCAAGTAGTATTCCATCAGGCACTCCCCATTTTGATGTTCGATCACTTTTTGAAAAATCATTTTCACTATAAGTCTTACTGTAGCCATTCTGTAACATAAAACCGCCCATATTTGTAAAACTTATATCGCCTCCATACCAGAAATCTGTATTATACCCCTCTATTTTGAGCGTAGAGGCCAGTCCAGGGAGTTTTTCACACTTCTCAGGTATCTTCATTAGTGAGGCTGATGGAAAGCCTAACCAGCCGCAATTTACACAAACCAGTCCCCTATCCGTTCTAAAACTGTTTGCTTGACAATTTGAAAAGAAGATACCTTCTTTCGCAAGCTTATCTAAGTTTGGAGTGGCATCAAGTTCAGCTCCTAAACATCCCGTAAAACTTGCTCCGCACCCTTCCCATACGAAAAGAATAATATCTGGGCGGGAGGTACTAATCAATGTATCAGAATCTACACTTTCCAAATTATAAATGCCATTTATTAAACTCTCCCTTTGGAGGTCATCATCATAAAACTGATATTCCGTAGAGAAATCCTGCTGATGAGTGAGCGAATAAAACATGCTGAATGCAGAATTAACCGCTGAGTGATTTAAGTACTGTTTTTCGGAATAGTACACGCTACTCACGTTTGCTGTGCCTTCCCCAACCCCACCGCGTATCATAAGAAAAACTACGCCAGCTATAGGGAGCATAATAAGAGCCAATAATGGTTTCTTACTTTTCTTTAATATACCCTTTGGAATGATATAGGCAAAAAGCCAAACATAAAGTGCTGCGACCACGATTCCGGCAATCAAAGTCAGTACAATAAACATAGCACTAACACTTGCCATAGCGTCTGCTGGCTTATCGGTATATAGAAAAACTGTAGTATCAAGTTTGAACTGCCAAAAACCGTACATTACAGTATCGGCAATAAATATTACTGACAATAATATTGATATTATGCAGAAATATGGCAAAAGCCATTTTCTCATATTTATATCAGTAAAAAAACTTATCGTCAAAAGAAGTATTGGCACAATGAGTATATAGCCACTCATAGTGGCGTCAAGCGCCAAACCGTGGTATGCAACGTTTACGTAGTCGACAAGACTTACCGACTCGTCTATAGCACTATTATAAAGCATGAAAATCGGTTTCTGAACAATAAAAATCAACATCATTGTCAAAAACATTTTCAGCAAAAAAACAAATCTAGATATATCTATTTTTTCCATTTTATTTTTTTGCAAATTTACGATAAAAATATCTATATATCACACTCTGTGTACACAGTTTGAATATTTATTATTACTTTTGCACAGAATTTAAATATTTTTTGCATTTACGTAATTCACTTAATTTATGGACATAAAAATTGCAGTTGCTTATCACAAGAAAAGCCCCATTCTTAAGCACCCATATCTTATTCCTATTCACGCAGGAAAAGCTATTTCTGACATAGACTTGGGAATACAAGGAGATGATGAGGGTGAAAATATTAGTTTTAAGAATCCATGGTATTGCGAAATGACCGTAATGTACTGGCTTTGGAAAAATACACAAGCCGAATATAAAGGACTTATGCACTACCGAAGAGTATTTACAATAAAAAAGACTTTAGTTTTATACAGGATTCTACTTTACTTAAAATTTAAACTTAGAAGAATATGCTCAATATGGTCACCATATTCTAGCGTGGGCATCAAGAAACAGTATAAATGCAAGTCGGACGATAAGTTCCAAAAATCGGCAGAATTGTTTGCTTCAAATCTTGACAATCTTCTTAAAAATGGTACTAATATAATTGTTCCATATCCAGGTAAATTTTACATGAGCATTAGACGTACTCTGTGCTGGCACGTAGGACACCAGAACCTGGAACTCATGGATAAGATTGTCAAAGAAATGTATCCAGAATTCTTTCCATTCTACGACAAGGCTATGAATGGACTAAAATTCTATAATGCCAATATGTTTGTTATGGACAATAACACTTTTGACAATTACTGTACGATGATATTCAACATATTGGAACGCCACGAAAAAGAAGTATGTAAAAGTCATATTCTCATAGACATTACAAAGGAAAAAGCTTTCTCACGCGTCTCTGGATACTTAGCAGAAATGCTGACTAATGCGTACATACAGTATTGTATTGCAAAAAAGATGAAAGTGAAAATTGTACCAGTAGCTTTCTTAAGTCAAAAGCAATAAAACTAAGGTTCTTAAATTTCACTTTTTGAAAATTTATCAACAAATAATACTGACAAAAATAGTTGGCTATTGACAAAACATATTCGTAAAATCAAAGAACTTTTCTATAGACAGACATAAGCCTTTCGGCTAACACCTTGGGATGGAATGTACTAACGGCATAGTCATATCCATCCCTTTTCATTTCTGCATACAATACAGAATCGGTAAGCGCAAGTCTCATCTTA
>JAILIJ010000039.1 GCA_024695315.1 Bacteroidaceae bacterium | reverse complement strand
AGCACAACCTTGCCAAGGTTGGGGTCGCGAGTTCGAGTCTCGTTTTCCGCTCAAAAGCAAAGATATTTGCGGAAATAGCTCAGTTGGTAGAGCACAACCTTGCCAAGGTTGGGGTCGCGAGTTCGAGTCTCGTTTTCCGCTCAAAAAGCAAAGATATTTGCGGAAATAGCTCAGTTGGTAGAGCACAACCTTGCCAAGGTTGGGGTCGCGAGTTCGAGTCTCGTTTTCCGCTCAAAAAAGTGTTTTGATTCATAGATTAGATGATGTTGCACTGGAACCGTGAGGTTTCGGTGTTTTTCGTTTTGGATTTTATGATGAATTGCTGTGCAATAATAAATATTTTAATTTGTGTTTGCTGGCGTTTTGAATATATCAAAAAAGAGAGCAAAGTATCAAAAGAAAAGGATTTAATGTATATAAAGAAAAGGGACTGCCCATAATAGAACAGTCCTCTTAACTTTAGCCATATGGCTTTTAATTGTTTTTTTGTGGGTCTTCGTCGTACTCAAAATCCTCAAGATCTTCGATATCCTCTTCGTCGATATATTCAAAATCCTCATCTTCCATCTCGTTCTCATCGCCCCATCCTTCGTCATCGTCGTCTATGTAATCTACGATATGTGATAGGTCTTTGTTTTTGTGCACTACTGTATCTTGGGTGTTGATAGCGGCAATCTTGTTGCTTTCGCTATTCATTTCTCTCCAGAGAGTGTCTTTTAGCTCTTGTAGGCCCTGTTGGGCTACTGCGCTAATAAAGACTACAGGGATGTCGTTAGGAAGATTCTCTTTGAGCATTTCTAAAAGTTCCTCGTCTTGCCCAAGTAAGTCACATTTTGTGATGGCTAAAACTCGTCCCTTGTCAAGCAAATCAGGGTTGAATGTGGCAAGTTCGTTGAGTAGGATTTCGTACTCTTTTTTTATGTCTTCAGTATCGGCTGGCACCATAAAGAGTAGAAGTGAGTTTCGCTCTATGTGTCTTAGGAAACGTAGGCCTAATCCTCGTCCTTCACTAGCACCTTCTATGATTCCTGGAATGTCAGCAATTACAAATGATTTGCCGTCTCGGTATTGTACAATTCCTAAAGAAGGTTCAAGTGTTGTAAATGGATAATTGCCGATCTTAGGCTTAGCTGAACTTAGAGCATTTACCAGTGTTGATTTTCCTGCATTAGGGAATCCTACGAGACCGACGTCAGCAAGGAGTTTTAACTCTAGTATGACGCTTAATTCCTGCATCGGCTCGCCTGGTTGTGCGTAACGAGGAGCCTGGTTGGTAGGTGTACAGAAATTGTAGTTTCCTAATCCGCCTCGGCCGCCATGAAGAAGGATTACTTCTTGACCATGTTCTGTTACATCACAGATGTATTCGCCGGTTTCAGCATTATATACAACTGTTCCGCAAGGCACATCAATGTACTTGTCTGCACCTTGTGCACCTGTACTTTTACATTTAGATCCATTACCGCCGTGTTCGGCATGAATATGACGGTCGTATCTGAGGTGGAGTAGGGTCCAATAATTTCGGTTTCCTCTTAGTATTATGTGGCCTCCACGACCTCCGTTTCCACCGTCAGGACCACCTTTGGGGAGGTACTTTGCTCTATGCATATGGCATGAGCCTCGTCCGCCTCGTCCAGAGCGACAGTAAATTTTTACGTAGTCTATGAAATTTGTTTCTTGTGCCATAAAAAGAAAATCCCGAAATCGGAATATCCAAACAGGCAATAGGCTATCTGTCCGGAATCCTAATTTCGGAATTGTTAATTATAGTGATTATTTGTTTTCTGCGTCAATGACAGCAGAGATAGCAGCGAACATGCCATCAATTGTTGGATTTGCATCTGCTGGGAATGAGTGACGGATACCCTCCTTCTCGAACCAGTCGATAAGTGGAGAAGTCTGTGTACGATAAACTTCGAAGCGCTTTTTGATAGTCTCTTCATTGTCGTCAGCACGACCCTGTTCCTTTGCACGATTAAGAAGACGTGCCATAAGTGTTTCTGCGTCAACTTCAAGTTCAATCATGATGCCCATCTCTGTGTTGCGTTCAGCAAGCATTTTTTTGAGAGCCTCAGCCTGTGCAATTGTGCGTGGGAAACCGTCGAAAATAACACCCTTACCAGCTGGGATTGAATCGTATGTCTTTGCAAGAATATCAATCATGAGCTCGTCTGGGATGAGCTGGCCATTGTCAATGTATCCTTTAGCTATTTTTCCAAGCTCTGTTCCGTTTTTGATTTCACCGCGTAGAACATCACCTGTAGAAATATGTCCCATTCCGTACTTCTCTACAATCTTAGCGCTGTAAGTGCCCTTTCCTGAACCTGGTGCACCAAAAATAATGATATTTTTCATTTTTTTACTTTGTATTTATTATTATAACTGTTTCCGTTTATTTTTTATTGTCAACCACTGTATAGATATCAGGGTATTGGCGTCCTAGACCATCATAGTCAAGTCCGTATCCCACAATGAAATCATTTGGAATTTCTATGGCGCAGTATTTTACATCCAAATCAACCATCAACTTTTCAGGCTTCATCAATAGTGTAGCAATTTCGATTGATCGTGCTCCTCTTTCTTTTAGTTTTGGAAGAAGGGTAGACATTGTTTTACCTGTATCGATGATGTCTTCTACAATGATTATATCTCTGTCTAAAATGTCAACATTGAGTCCTATAAGCTCCTTTACTTTGCCTGTACTTTCTGTACCCTGATAGCTAGAGAATTTTGCAAATTGAATCTCATGCTCAAATGTTAGATGGCGGACTAAATCGGCTGCGAAAATGAAAGAACCGTTTAGGATGGCCAATAAAAGTGGACACTTGTCCTCATAGTCATGGTTCATCTTTTCCGCAATGGCCGCAATGCTTTCTTCTATTTCGTTGTGGCGAATAGAAATTTCAAAATCCAAATCTTTAATTCTTATCATAGGTCTTTTTTGTCGATTCGTTTACGAATCTTTTGCAAACTTACACAAAATTACTTGATTAAAAGCTTTAATATTCGAAAAACTCACAAATAAATAAGAAATTGCCTAAAAATATTCCCCCTTTAAGTTTTTTAATGCCAAATTTGCTATTTTTGCTTACCATTCACTATCTTTGCAATATGAAAATACTTACAGCTGTACAGATGAGAGAACTCGATGCTTACACCATTGAGCATGAGCCTATATCTTCAATTGATCTGATGGAGCGAGCATCAAAAGCTTTTGCCGATAAAATAATTTCACGCTGGAACATTTCTACCGTTGTCAAGGTCTTTGCAGGTCCTGGTAATAATGGAGGCGATGCTTTGGCGGTAGCTCGTATGTTGTCTAATGTGGGTTATACAATTCAAGTTTACCTTTTTAATACAAAGGGGCATCTTTCGTCGGATTGTGAGACTAATAAGAATCGACTACAAAAATGCCATGGTGTGATTTTTGAAGAAATTAGATCATCTTTTAATCCACCTATATTAGAAGAAACAGATCTTGTAATTGATGGCTTATTTGGAAGTGGAATTAATAGGCCTTTAAGTGCAGGTTTTGCGTCTGTTGTAAAGTATATTAATTCCTCTAATGCGACAGTTGTATCTATAGATGTCCCTTCAGGATTGATGTGCGAGGATAATGCGTATAATGTATCAAGTCATGTTGTTAAAGCAAATTATACATATACGTTTCAGTATCCAAAATTATCTTTTTTCTTTCCTGAAAACGAGACATTCGTAGGACATTGGGAAATTGTGGATATAGGATTGGTTGATCCTAAGAAAGAATTTACTTCATCGCCATATCATTTTACGGAGGAGTATGAAGTTGGTAAACTATTAAAAAATAGGTCCAGGTTTGTCCATAAGGGAAGTGTTGGTCATGCGGCT
The DNA here is from genome assembly GCA_024695315.1 of Bacteroidaceae bacterium. Lineage (GTDB taxonomy): Bacteria > Bacteroidota > Bacteroidia > Bacteroidales > Bacteroidaceae > Minthosoma. The sequence goes on along the minus strand of JAILIJ010000039.1, from coordinate 2,430 downwards.
TTAGTTGCCGGAAAGGGTGGAATGGCTGGAGCTGCGATTCTCGCTGCTAGAGCATGTCTTCGTTCTGGTGTAGGTAAGGTGACTGTAAGAACCCCAGAGTGTAATGTTATACCATTACAGATTTCTGTGCCTGAGGCTGTGCTTAGTATAGATCCAGATCCATTCTGTTTTAGTGCTCCTATAGAAGAGGGACAATTTGATGCTATGGCTATGGGACCTGGTATGGGAAAGGAAGCTACAACTGTTCATGCTTTTCTTTGTCAACTTGGATTATCAAAGGTTCCGCTTGTGCTGGATGCAGATGCAATCAATATACTTGGAGATAATCGTATTTGGATAGAGCGTTTACCAAAGCGAACAATTTTGACGCCACATAAAAAAGAATTGTTTGGGCTTATAAGCAAAACGGTAAATTCTTATGAGCAGCTAGAAAAAACTCGTACTCTATGTATGAAGCAAGAACTTTTCATAGTTATAAAAGGTGCTTTGTCTGCAGTATGTTGTCCTGATGGAAAGGTTTATTTCAATCCTACGGGAAATCCGGGTATGGCTACGGCTGGAAGTGGGGATGTTCTTACTGGTGTTATTTTGTCATTATTGGCTCAGGAATATTCTCCAGAGCAAGCTACTCTGTTAGGTGTTTATTTACATGGATTGGCAGGCGATATTGCGGCTGAAAAGTTAGGATATGAAGGTGTTCTGGCTGGCGATATAGTAGAATGTTTGCCAGCGGCATTTTTAAGGCTGAGAAATTCTATGAAATCAAATAAAAAGATTGTATAAAATATAATATGATGAAAAAAATATTTTTGTTCGCTGCATTTGTAACGGGTGTTTCTTTAAAAGCTCAGATTTCGACTTTTAACCCTTCTGTTACGACTGATGGGGTAAATTACATTTTACCAAAAACAGCTATAAGGGCTGATGTGTATGCCATAAAGACAACTTTTGTGCCTGGAGAATATGCAAAATATGCGCAAAGGTATCTTCATATGTCAGGGGATAGGCCTGAGATGGAAACTCAATGGCGTGTTACCTCTATAAATGTTAGGAAAACCGGAGTTGTTGACACATTAAAAAGATTTTCTGTGAAGTCAAAAGATAAGAATATGTTACCTAAGGTTCAATTGTCTCAGTCAGGCATACTTCTTTCTATTAATGAAAATGTTAGGGAAGATATTCCTGAAGTGCCAGGTGTATATTCTACAAATCATAAATTGGACTATAGAAAGTATTTGACTGAGGATATGTTGGCAGCTACTTCGCAATCAAAGATGGCGGAATTGGTGGCACAGGAAATTCTTGATATTCGAGAGTGTAAAAATGCTATAAAGCGTGGGCAAGCAGATAATATGCCGAAGGATGGTGTTTCTATGAAACTTGTGCTTGGAGAGCTTAATGCGCAGGAAGAGGCTCTGACGCAGATGTTTATAGGTTATACAGATACTGTGTATTATGCCAAATCTTTTACTATGGTTCCTACTGAAGATGTTGATAAGAAAATTATGTTTAGGTTTTCGAAGGATTTAGGCTTTGTTGATTCTGATGACCTTGCTGGAGCGCCATTTTATCTTGATGTAAAAGATAAGCATTCGGTTGCTCTTCCGTCAGAAAAAGATATGGCTAAGCGTAAGATTACCGGAATAGTATATAATGTGCCAGGATTGGCGACTGTTCGACTCTATTCTGCAACAAAAACTTATTATGATAATGAAATGCCATTTGCGCAGTTTGGCACAATTGATATGTTGAGTTCTACTTTATTTAAGGAGAATGTAACAACTAAAGTTATATTTGATTCTGCAACAGGTGCAGTATCTCAGGTCAAGTAATATTATAAATTTGACGATAAATAAAATGGCATGGATTCAGAGTATTCTGTTTCTGTGCCTTTTTTTATAGTACTTAATGTCAAAGAAAAAAGAAGGATATAAGTCGTACGACTTATATCCTTACTATTTAATCTTGAGATTGTATCTTATTCAGCTGAAACTGGTTCGATAGATACAGTGCTACGGTTAAGACGACCCTTCTTGAAAGTTACAATACCATCAGCGAGAGCGTATAGAGTGTCATCCTTACCGATACCTACATTCTTACCTGGGTAGTGCTTAGTACCACGCTGGCGAACGAGAATGTTACCAGCCTTAGCGAATTCACCACCGAAGAGCTTAAGACCGAGTCTTTTTGAGTGTGACTCACGGCCGTTCTTAGAACTACCAACACCTTTCTTATGTGCCATGTCTGTTTACGATTTTAAAAATTAGTTAGTAATTAAGCGATAACTGATTTGATTGTCAACTCTGTGAACTGCTCACGGTGACCATTAAGCTTGCGGTAACCCTTACGACGACGCTTGTGGAATACAAGAACCTTGTCGCCCTTTACGAGTGGACTAACTACTTCGCAAACAACCTTAGCGCCTTCAAC
>JAILIJ010000345.1 GCA_024695315.1 Bacteroidaceae bacterium | reverse complement strand
CATCCTTAAATAATGCTATTGTTCAGTTGGGTGGTTTCTGTTCAGGTGTTGTAGTTTCACCCGATGGATTGATGTTCACAAATCATCATTGTGGATATGGTGCCATTCAAAGTCATTCATCTGTAAAACATGATTATTTAAAAGATGGATTTATAGCAAAACGTCTGGAAGATGAGCTTCCAAATGAAGATTTGTTTGTTGTTTTCCATCTTAAAACAATTGATGTCAGCGATAGAATACTTGGTCAAATACCTGATGGATTGTCAAAGGAGAAGCGTGATAGTATTGTGGATCTTCGTGCCTCAGAACTTGTAGATATGGTAAGTTTTGAAAATGATGGAGTGTATGGAGAGGTAAATCCTTTCTATAAAGGTTCTAAGTTTTTTTTGAGTATCTATCAGCGTTATGATGATGTTCGATTGGTATGTGCTCCACCTCAGTGTTTGGGCAAATTTGGTGGCGACACCGATAACTGGATGTGGCCTCGACAGACATGTGATTTCTCAGTATTTAGAATTTATGCTGGTAAGGATAATCGTCCTGCTGCTTATTCAAAGGATAATGTGCCATATAAGCCTATTTCTTATGCTCATGTGTCTACTCAGGGATTTAATGAAGGAGACTATGTTATGACGCTTGGATACCCTGGTTCAACAGATAGATACCTTAGTAGCTATGGAATATGGAATACTATGCGTTGTGTTAACGATGTGCGCTATCAGGTTCGTGGTGTTAAGTTGGACATACTTAAAAATGCTATGCAATCAAGCGATGAATTGCGCATTAAATATGCTGCCAAGCAGTCTCAGAGTTCTAACTATTGGAAGTTCTCGCTTGGTCAGAATACAGCCTTGGACAATCTGAAAGTTCTCGATGAAAAGCGTGCTTTAGAGGTTCAGGTTAAAGAATGGGTCAAATCTGATACTATCGCTCATGCTAAATACATCGGTATTCTTGATTCTTTGGAGACTTTTTATGCTGCAGATTTTGACGGAGATTATGCAAAGACACTTTTCTACGAGTCTTTCGTGTCAGGTTCAGATATTTTGAATTTTGTTCTTTATAAGAATATGTTTGGCTCTTTTTCATCAAGCAGTTTACGTGCATTCGATGAGAGAGCAAAAGAAATTTATAAAGATATCGATGTCGCCACAGATAAGGCAGTTTTCTGTGCTATGCTTAAGAACTATATTCAGCATGTTCCAAATGAGAAATACATTCCAAAGGATCTTATGCATAGAATTGACTCTATATCTGACGGAAATATCGATGTATTCGTGGATAAATTGTATTCTCAGTCTGTTTTTTGCGATGCCGAGGCTATTGTTGCTGTATCTGATTTCACAGAGGTAGCATCAGATCCTATGGTAGATGTAGCTATGGATTTGTTGACTTTGATGGGTGACTTATATGGTAATAATAAGGAATATGAATACGAGCGTCTTTTGGGTGATGCTATACGTGACATGAATCATGATCACGATTATTATCCAGATGCTAACTTCACTCTTCGTTTAAGTTATGGTCTCTTTGAACCTATCAACTTTGCAGCTGGCACTACTGGACTTAAGGAAGAAGCTCGTAATATGATTACTACACCTCAATCTCTTATTAATAAGCACGACAACGAGCCTGAAAATATCGATTATGCACTTATTGATCCAGTTTATAAATGGATGAAGAAGGGAAAATTCTCACCACAATATATCAATAAGGAAACAGGTTTGTTGCCATTATGTTATTTGACTACAAATGACATTACTGGTGGTAATTCTGGTTCTGGAATGTTCGATGGAAAGGGACGACTTGTTGGTCTTGCTTTTGATGGTAACTGGGAAGCTATGTCTGGAGATATCAAATTTGATAAGAACCTTCAGAGATGTATTGGGGTAGATATAAGATGGGTACTTAGTGTTATTGACGATTATTTTAAAGGCAAGAATCTTGTTGATGAACTCGTTATCGAGTGATAAAATCGTCCAAATGATAATAAAATAGTAAAAAAGAAGAAAAAAGAGCGGCTTAGTCCGCTCTTTTTTAATTTCAAATATTTTACTTTGCCATCGATGAAAATACACTAAAACCAATTAACTAGCTTTTTATGAAGATATCCTTACTAACACTATGTTTTATGACGGTTGCATTAGACTCTTTGGCCGGTTCAAAGGTTACGTACAATACTGATGTTGTTCGCAATATAGATTCTAATGCTGAGGCTGCGGTCAATATCCGTGTGAGTACAAATGCTATATTAGAGGCGTTTGGTTATAAGTCTGTCGAAACTTTCCATGAAGACTTATCTTCTGGAGATGTGAAATTTTTGGCAAAACAAGGAAAAGGTAATGCTACATATAGTACAGCTTCCTATGGTAATTATGGATTTTGGTTTACAAAGAGTGGCTATGCCTGTTCATCTTCAAGTGCCAACAGGTGTGTGGCTGTAAAGTATGAAGATGGATATTTCTATATTGATCATAATAAGGCAAATGTAGTTGTTGGAGACGTTTTCACGGTAAGTGAGATGTTTATCCACGAGGCGGATACTGTATTATATTCTTTTAACGTTACTATTGGAAATGAAGATAGTTATAATAGTAATCAACCAGAATATAGGGAGATAATAAATCACCGCCAAGATATAGTGGATACATGGCCTGTAACCCCTCATGTTCAACAGAATAATTATGATATATTGAACCAAAACTATATTCAGGTTAGGGTAGGTGATAAAATTACCATGGGGGCAGAGATAGATAGCGCTAAATATATCAATGCACGTTATTCTTGGAAGAACAGATTAGGTAAAACTGTACGCTCATCTAAAGCTCTTGATTTCGTTATTGAATCAGCTACGACTGCTGATGCTGGGTATTATACTATGTCAGCTCGACTTATAGATAAAGATGGGAATATAAAGGTTACGAAATGTCTATATTTTGTGGATGTGCAAACCGAGGAAGAGGGAACTGACTTCTCATGGGAAGGTAGGGTGCCTAAATTTTCTCACGACTGGTCGAGTGATGCAAAGTATAATTATGGAGTATATACTCAGCCTACAAAGGTGCTTGGAGACGTAGCTTCAACGGATAAAAATGGCAAAAAAGTTAATCGAATAGACGGTAAATGGTGGACTTGCGTTTGGGGAAGTAATCTAAATACGGAGTGTGGTACAGATACTGCTACCATCAACCAATGTGCACGTAATATGATGAAGAAATATGACGATGATTTCGAATATATACGTGAAAATATGGGATGGCCACCAGACTTACGTGCTCGTAATGGATATAAATCCCTTGTTTATATTTTCGGTTCAGGACTGAGAAATGATAGCGAGTCAAATATAACTCAGGGTGGTTACCAAAGTGCTATTTGGTATTCTGATCCTGAAACGGGTATTTCAACTAATTGGCCATGCGTATGGGCAAGTTATTATCCATTCTCTCGTTTTAGAAGTGATGCTGATTCGAAGTGGTCTGATGGGGACTATCAGCGTGAGGCTATGGTTCATGAAGGTATTCATGCCATATTTGCGGATCTTGATGCTTGCAAAAAGTCTAGTTGGTTTCATGAGGCAGGAAATACGTGGTTACAATCAGCTATGAATACAGAACGTGATGGTGTCTATGGAACTCCAGGATTTTTGGATGCATGTCCGTTTATTGCTCCGTTTATGCCGATAGAATGTTATTCTGGTTGGCTTCAAGATGGATCGTTTGGAGGTCCAACGGCTCAGGGGGTTAATATGTATACTTCTGATGGACGCCAGATTTGTACATGGAGAAACCTTCTTGGAGGTACACAATATGGAAATTCTTTCCCTATCGTTTTGGCTGAGATTTGTGGTAAAGGCAGTATCCCATGGATTTGGCGTAACTGTAGTGACTATGTGTTGAAAGGTATTGGTAATTATCTTGGTGATGAAGTTATGCGCGATTTGATCATGCAATATCGTGCAAGACAGGCGACATTTGATATCGGTGGCTGGAAGTCAGGTTATCGTTCTGTGACAGATTCTGATATGGGTGTAACTATTAAAGCAGAGTATAATAATTCTACCATGCCAGCGTGGATTGATGTTGCACCTTTCAAGCTCACTCCTTATCAGACGTTAAAGAGAAATTCTGAGGATTATTGGATGGCGCCTGATACTCTTACTAATCCAGGATGGTCGGGAGCAAATATTATTCCTATTCATGTCGATTCAAAGGCAAATAAAGTGGTTGTTGAATTTCGCCCGGAAGATACTGAGATGCGTGCTCAGTTATGTTATGTAACAAAAGATGGGAAGAATTATTATAGTCAACCTGTACATTGCGGTAAAATGGTACTTAATTTGACGGAAAGACCTTCAAATGAGGTTGTGTTTGCTGTTATTTGTAATACAGATTATGTTTTTGTTGATGATGAAATTCAACGTAAGCATCATTGGGATTATCGTATTCGTTTTGGCGAAGGAGCGTTACAGGTTGCAGATCCGTATTGTCGTTGGTATTTTAATGAACGTACGATTGTCGATGAAAATTATGATGAGGCTTCAGCCCGCATCTTAGCAGAGGATGCTATTCTTGGAATAGAAGAAGTGAGAAATACAAATTCTTCCGATGAATACATTCCTGGTCAAAATGGAGTGAAATTAGTAAATGGACTGGTAAAGTCTGGGCAGCCTCTTAAAGTGTACCTTGACGGAGTGGATGCTTCGGACGTAAAAGTCAATATGATAGGTTTGTCTGGTATTGTAGCGGATAATGCTACTTTGCAGGCTGATGGTACATATATGTTACCAAAAAATCTTAGTCGAGGCTTATATTTTATAAAGTTTATACATAATGGAAAAACTGATATTTTTAAGGTTATTATAAGATAATTATTATGTGATTGTTATGGGTAATTAAGTTAAAGTTCATAAATTGTGAATTATTTTAGTAAAAGTAAAAGGTGGTAGTTAAATTATTGGGATTATTTTAGGTGGAAAGGTGCAAAGCGTAATACTTTGCACCTTTTTTTGCTTTTTACAATAAAAAAATGTATATTTATGTGCTTGGTCTCAAATAAAATGTGTATCTTTGCGGACAATTATAAAGTGGATAGATTTGGGCTGCTTGCAACCACAGAAAAAAATGCTAAAATACAAGCCAGAATATGGGGCTTGTTTGCATTTATGCCCCAATTTCTTTTTCCATCAATTTATTAACGCAAGGTTAAATCAGTAATTCGCTTCACAATATTTATTGTGTGAGTGACTATTTTGTTTTAGCTTCTATCAAATATTTAATTAAATTATGGGATATTTGTTTACTTCAGAATCTGTTAGTGAAGGTCATCCAGACAAAGTAGCTGACCAGATTTCAGATGCAGTTCTTGATCAATTTCTCGCGTATGATCCTACTTCAAAAGTAGCTTGCGAGACACTTGTAACTACCGGACAGGTGGTATTGGCTGGTGAGGTTAAGTCTAAGACTTATGTAGATCTTCAAGATGTAGTTCGTAAGACTATTTCTAGAATTGGATACACGAAGTCTTCTTACAAGTTTGACGCGGAGAGTTGTGGAGTATTGAGCGCAATTCATGAGCAGAGTGCAGATATTAATCGTGGTGTGGAGCGTGAGGAGCCAATGGAGCAGGGTGCTGGTGATCAAGGTATGATGTTCGGCTATGCTACCAATGAATCAGAAAACTATATGCCTCTATCACTTGACCTTTCACATCGTATTCTTGAGGTATTAGCTGATATACGACGTGAGGGGAAAGTTATGACATATAATCGTAAGGGTAAAGATGTTACTTATCTTCGTCCAGATGCTAAATCTCAGGTTACTATTGAATATGGCGATGATGGTAAGCCTGCACGTATTGATACGATTGTAGTTTCTACTCAACATGACGAATTTGATAGTGATGATGACAAGATGCTTGCAAAAATCAAGGATGATGTTATAAAAATACTCATTCCGCGTGTTGTTGATGGCATTCAATCAGAGGAGGTGAAGGCTCTGTTTAATAAAGATATAAAGTATCATGTAAATCCAACTGGTAAATTTGTTATTGGTGGACCTCATGGTGACTCTGGACTTACTGGTCGTAAGATTATTGTTGATACTTATGGAGGTAAAGGTGCACATGGAGGTGGAGCTTTCTCTGGTAAGGATCCAAGTAAGGTTGACCGTTCTGCTGCTTATGCTGCACGTTATATCGCTAAGAATATGGTTGCTGCTGGTGTCGCAGATGAAATGTTGGTGCAGATAAGTTATGCAATTGGTGTAGCTAAACCTGTAAGTATATACGTTAATACTTATGGACGCTCAAATGTAAAGCTATCTGATGGCGAAATAGCTAAAAAGATTGATGAGTTATTTGACCTTCGTCCTAAGGCTATAGAGACAAGCCTTAAGTTACGTAATCCTATATATGAGGAGACTGCAGCTTATGGACACATGGGACGTACTCCTAAGACTATTGTAAAGCATTTTGATAATAGGTATGAGGGAGCAAAAGATATCGAAGTGGAACTCTTTACTTGGGAAAAACTCGATGCTGTTGATAGAATAAAGGAGGCTTTTGAATTGTAGGTGATAAGCAGAGAAGGGTTCGCTGAGAATATGAAATCAGATTATGATAGCATATTAATGGCTATAGACTCTAATGTAGTTAATCGTACAGAGTTCTATGCCGTTGGAAAAGGAATGCCCGACCATGGAATTGCCATGGCCGCGCGTTCTTATACTCTAAGTGGAGATATGACAATTCTGTCCATACTTGTTTTCATGTTCTTTTTATCTTCTTTTTTTATCTATAGAGCCCGTCTGCTTTTTGCGTTTCGTCTTAAAACATTTTTTACAAGTAAGCGTATCTATTCTGATGAGAATGTTAATGGTAATCGTACGGAATCAATAGGTGTATTTCTGTTGACATGCGTGGGTGCTCTATCTGCGAGTGTTTTGAATTACTATTGTATGTCAGAGTACATTTCATTCCCGTCTTACTATGATAGACCATATTGGATAATAGGTATTGGGGCGCTTTTATTTCTCTTGTATATCTATATTCGAGCTATAGTCTATAATATAGTTAATTGGGTGTTTTTTGACATTGATTCTAGGACAAAATGGAATAGCGGATTTTTTCTTATAATTATAATAACATCATTTATTTGGTTTACACTTACTGTAGTTGCGGTTTTTACTCAAATAGAAGCAAAAAGTGTCATTCTGTGTTGTCTTTTTGCATTCTTTTTACATGAAATACTTCTACTTTATAAGCTTATAGTAAACTTTACAAGTAAAATATATGGTGTTTTGCTGATTTTTTTGTACTTTTGCAGCGTCGAATTGATGCCCTTTGCCCTTTTGTGGTATTTTTTTGAATGGGTTTTCAATAGTAATTTTGTAAACAATTTACTTACTTAATGGCAACAAAGATTTTAGTTTCTCAACCTAAACCACAGACTGAAAAATCTCCATATTTTGACGTGGCCGAAAAATACGGTTGTGAGATAGTTTTTCGTCCTTTCATCAAAGTAGAACCTATGTCTGCTAAGGATTTTCGTATGCAGAAAGTCTCTATTCCTGGTCATACAGCGGTCGTGTTTACTTCTCGTCATGCAATTGACCATTTTTTTAATCTTTGTAAAGAACTTCGTGTTACGATTCCAGATGATATGAAGTATTTCTGTGTGTCAGAACAGGTTGCGCTTTATATTCAAAAGTACGTACAGTACCGCAAACGCAAAAATTTCCATCCAGAATCAGGTAAACTGGCAGATCTTATTCCAATTATGGCTAAGCATAAGAGCGAGAAATATTTCGTTCCACAGTCTTCTGTTCATAATGACGATCTAAAAAATATGCTTGATGCAGCTGGTTTGGATCATGATGAGGCGGTTATGTATTATACCGTAAGTAACGACTTCGGACCTGACGAGGCTTTTGATTATAATATGCTTGTGTTTTTCTCACCAGAAGGAATCCATTCTTTAAAGAAGAACTTTCCTAATTTTGAACAAGGAGAAATCGCAATCGCATGTCTTGGTGCAAAGACGATTAAGACTGCAGAAGATGCTGGCTTGAGAGTTGACCTTCAGCCAACTGCAGAACTACGTTCTGTGCCAGCAATGATTGAGAATTATATCAAAAATCATCAAGGACAATAAGTTCTATAGATTTACGGTTTACCATTTGATTAAAGGATGGATTATGCGTAATACATTTTGCAAAGCAGAACGACTTAATAGTAAGCTTATTATAGATAAACTTTTCGCAGGTGGAAACAGTTCGTTTACTGTCTTCCCCCTGCGAGTTGTTTATATGAAAGCTGAAAAGACTGATTGTAAAGGAATGGATACGCAGCCTCCGGTTTCTATTCTTATATCTGTTCCAAAGAAGCGTTTCCATAATGCGGTAGATCGTAATAGAATGAAACGTTTGGTGCGTGAATCATATAGATTAAATAAGTCTATTTTATGGAATCCTCTTCAAGAAAAGGACTATAGACTTATGATTGCTTTCATTTGTCTTACGGATTCAATGCCAGAATATAAACAAGTAGAAAAGAGTGTAGTTAAAATTATGAATCGTATTGCCGATAAAATATAAATCGTCAAATTATGGCACACATTTTCTTCACAATAATAAGAGGAATTAGCATTATCTTTTCTTGGATATTGCTAATTCCTATTTATTTTTATAAAAGAGTAATATCTCCTTTTACTCCTCCATCGTGTAGATTTACTCCTACTTGTTCTACTTATGCTATAGAAGCAATAAAAAAACATGGACCTATATATGGACTTTATCTCGCAATTCGCCGTATCCTTAGATGTCATCCTTGGGGAGGAAGCGGGTATGATCCCGTTCCATAATTCACATACTCATAGAGTGCCAGAAGATGACAACGAGATAGCTATTGTAAATAGCTATCCAGGAAAATCGTGCTTTATAGAAAATGCGTATTTGAGTTGTGGTATTCATCCATGGCATGTAAATGATACATGGAAAGAACAATTTGAAAATTTACCATTTGAGGCAAAAAAAAATAGTGTATTGGCAATAGGAGAGTGTGGCCTGGATAAGTTGTTTGTGGGGAATTTTAGACAGCAAATAGAAGCCTTTAGGGCTCAGGTTACCCTTTCGGAAACTTTGCAAAAGCCGATGATTATTCATTGTGTGAAGGCTTTTGATGAATTATTAGCTATTCATAAAGAAATTTCTCCATCTCAGAAATGGCTTATACACGGATTTCGAGGAAAACCAGAGCAGGCCAAACAATTAATGGCCAAAGGATTGTTGTTATCCTTTGGCCATCGATATAATGTTGAAACTTTACTTTATGTTGCTTCTACCTATCGTTGTCTCTATCTCGAAACTGACGATTCTTCCCTTTCGATTCGTCAAATTTACCACCAGGTCGCTTGCCATCTCTCTTCTGGAAATTTGGGTTGAAACTTTTTCTTTCTCCCTTATCGCTATAGCTTTTTTTATCACCATAGTTTTTCTTATCTCCAAAACCTTTTTGACGATCTTCGCGATCTCTTCTTTTTTCTTCTCTGTTGTATCCCTTGTCACTCCATTTTCCGATGTGACGGTTGATAATTTCCTCTTCTTCTTCGTCTGCAGCTTCAAAGAATCGTTTTCGGCTAGCAAAGCGATCTTCTCTTGTTTCATCCTTAGAATGACGTTGTTTTTCTCTTTCCTCTTCTTTTTTTCTACGCTCGTCTTTGTAAGGTTTTGACTTAAAGTAATGTGAGTCGCGTTCTTTGCGTTCTTCTTCTTCTGAATCCTCGTCATGTTTTTTGTGAGGTTTGAATTTGAGGTTGCGAGCACGTTCTTCCTCTGTTTTTATGTCATATCCCTCTTCTCGACGTTCCTTAAGTTTACCATCGAAGATTTGATATTTGCGGAATTCACATTCAAGTGATCCATTAAAGAGTGCGTATCTTGTTGATGGTCTGAATCCAATCTTATCAAAGCATTCTTGACGATATGTTATAATCCATGCATCATTACCCACGAAGTTTTGTTTCAATCTTTGGCCGATAGTCTCGTATAGTCCAAGAAGATCGTCAGTTGTGATACGTTCTCCGTAAGGAGGATTTGTAATCATGATAGCTTTTTCGCGTGGAGCTTCAAATTCGTAGAAGTCTCTCTGTTCTATATCAACCACTTTGTTGACTCCTGCATTTCGTGCATTTTCGATTGCTATTCCTACAGCCTGTCTGTTGATATCGAATCCGTAAATCTTATGGTCGAAGTCACGTTCTTGGCTATCATCATTATAAATAGCATCAAACATATCCTCGTCAAAGTCTTTCCATTTTTCGAAAGCATATTCTTTACGGAATACTCCTGGGTATATGTTCATAGCTATGAGTGCAGCTTCGATTAGGATGGTACCTGAACCGCAGAATGGGTCTATAAGGTCGCATTCTCCATTCCATCCTGTAAGCATTATCATACCGGCTGCAAGAACTTCGTTTATAGGTGCTGCAACGGTATTTGTCTTATATCCACGTATGTGTAGGCTTTCACCACTAGAGTCAAGTGAAATTGTTACATCATCCTCAGCAATGTGGACATTAATTCTTATATCTGGATTAGTAATAGCTACATTAGGACGTTCTCCATTAGTTTTTTCTCTCCAGTAGTCAGCTATTGCGTCTTTCACGCGATAAGCAACAAATTTAGAGTGTCGGAACTTTTCGGAGAACACGACAGAGTCTACGAGGAAAGTGTTAGAACATTCCATGAACTGTGCCCAGTCCATTTTCTTAACTATTTCGTAAACTTCATCAGCATCGCTTGCCTTAAATTCTTTTATAGGCTTAAGAATCTTTACGGCAGTACGGAGACAGAAATTAGCTTTGTAGAGCATCTCCTTGTCACCTGTAAAGCTTACCATGCGTCTACCGATCTCAATGTTGTTGGCGCCGAGTTCGGTGAGTTCCTTTGCAAGGACTTCTTCGAGTCCTTGGAAGGTTTTTGCGATTATTTTGAATTCGTTCATATGTTGAAATTATCTCTTCTGACTTATAAATGTACCAGCGGGCACGTCTTGTGTTACCCAAATGTTACCTCCTATAGTTGCTCCTCGTCCGATAGTTATACGTCCAAGAATTGACGCGTTAGAGTATACGATAACATCGTCTTCTAGTATTGGGTGTCGGGGGATACCTTTTATTGGATTTCCTTCTTCATCACATGGGAAACTTTTAGCTCCAAGTGTGACTCCCTGGTATAGTTTTACGTTATTTCCAATTATACATGTTTCGCCTATGACTACGCCAGTTCCGTGGTCAATGGTGAAATAGTTTCCTATTGTTGCTCCTGGATGAATATCAATACCTGTTTCCGAATGTGCCATTTCAGTCAGCATTCTTGGTATGAGTGGTACTTCCAGCAATAATAACTCGTGAGCAATTCTAAAATTTGTTATTGCTTTTATTATTGGGTAGCAACTTATTATTTCTCCATAGCTTTTTGCGGCAGGATCTCCGTTGTAGGCCGCGATTACATCTGTAGCCAATTTTCTTCTTATTTCAGGTAGTTTGGCAATGAACCTTTCCGCTCTGTTTTGAGCAATACGTTTCTGCTCATTAAGAATTGT